>JAJYRV010000051.1 GCA_021793935.1 Actinomycetes bacterium
AACGGTCCCACCTCGGTTCGGTGCTACGCGGAGAACCAAAATGACGAACCGGTAGAAATTGAGGCCCCAGGCGCGAACGTGACGGTCAACAACCGCGATCGGGTCCTGCTGATCACTACCGGGCCCGGCGACACTTCGGTGAACCTGCTGTGCGAAACCGACAACGGCGGAGACTTCTTCTTCGGAGAAAACTTCGGCGACAAGCTCGGTGGGATGGTCGCCCCGATGGTCATCGGCGGGATCCTAGGCTTCCTCGGCTTCCCGCTCACGATCGCCGGAATCGTGTGGCTCGTGGTGCGCAACCGTGAGATCAAACGTGCCCGCGAAGGCGGCCACCCCGCGCGATAGCCTGTTCGTCGGGAAAATAGCTGGGTACGGCCGGAACGAACTGTTACGGTGTCGCGCATGGGCACACTCATCACCGCGCTCGCACTCGCGCGCAAACTCACCTACCGCGACCGCGCATAGCGGCGCGCTAGTGGGCCTGGGCCGGCGGCCGACCGCCAGCCCAGGCGATGTTGGCGCGCCAGGAACAAGTCACCTTCCTTCGACTTGGAGCGCACCATGCCCCGCACTTTCCCGGGCGGACCACACGAACGTGGCGAAAATCTGCTCACGCACCGCCCAACGCTCACCTACCTTGGTTCTCTCGCGGCCCGCACGAGCGGGTCGATCCTCGAGATCGGCACCGGAACGGGACTGCTCACCCGCCGACTCGCGGAACTGGGCCGACCCGTAACGACCATTGACATAGATCCCCGCAACGTGCGCCGCGCGCGCCGCCGCCTGCCGCACGTGGAGGTACGCTGCGCCGATGCGCTGGAGTACCGCCTCGCCGCGGACACGATCATCGGTAACCTCCCGTTCCACCTGACCACGCCGATCCTTCGCCGGATACTTCGCGAATCCGCGTGGGCCGAAGCGATCCTCCTGATCCAGTGGGAAGTCGCCCGCAAGCGCGCAGGCGTGGGTGGCGGAACGATGATGACCGGGCAGGCTGCGCCGTGGTTCACATTCGCGCTACACGGCCGGGTGCCGGCGCACCACTTTTCGCCGGTACCGTCAGTCGACGGCGGGATCCTGGGCATCTCCCGGCGCCCCGAACCGCTCATCCCCCTCGCTGAGCGGTCGGGGTATGAACGGTTCGTCCGGTCGGTATTCACTGCCCGGGGCCGAAACTTTCCACAACTCCTCGGCGGCGCCATGCGATTGCCGCAATCCGCGGCGAAGAAGGTCGTGGCAAGCGCGGGGATCCGATTCAGCCACCGCCCGCGGGATCTCACGCCGGAGCAGTGGTGCCGGTTATGGAGGGCAATGAGGGCGGCAGCCGATAAAGTGTCAACGTGAATGCACATGGCAGCGATCGGCGGACCATCGCGCAGCGGCAGACCCGGTGGGCGAAGCGCGCGGCGGACCTCCTCTTCCGCGCAAGGATCCGACCCAACTACATCTCCGTTGCCTCCGCCCTCATCGCGATCATCGGAAGTATCACGCTCGTCCTCAGCGGCCCGGCCTCCGGCACCACTCGGCCCGCGCTGCTGATCGTCACTGCCCTGTGCATCCCACTGCGGCTCCTGTTCAACATGCTCGATGGGATGCTCGCCGTAGAAAAAGGGTTGCACGAACCCACCGGCGACCTGTTCAACGAGATACCCGACCGGCTTGCTGACCTCGCACTCCTCGCCGCTGCCGGTTACGCCACCGCGGGGCTGATGACTACCGAAGGTGGCACCGACCTCGGGGTGTTGCTCGGTTGGCTCGCCGCGTCGGGCGCCGTTGGCACGGCCTACGTTCGCACCCTCGGAGCAGCTCAAGGGGTGGGCAACTTCTTCAACGGTCCCACCGCCAAACCCGCGCGGATGTGGATCCTGTTCCTCGCGTGCATCGGTGCGATCTTCGAGCCGGAGAACCTCCGCGGAACCGCGTTGATGGTGGCTCTCACCCTCATCGCACTCGGATCCTTGGTGACGATAGTCAATCGCCTGAGACGGATCACCCGCGCGTTGCACACGGCCGGGCGGGAAGGGCGATGATGAGCAGCGACATCGGTCTCCTCGACGCCACCGCCCTGCGACTCCTCGGCGGGGTCGGGGTGATCCTCATCCTCGCCACCGCGATCGCCTGGTTGCTCAGTTGGCGGCTCCGCGCGCCGAAACACGAGGAGCTACTCACAAACCTGCGCCAACGCATCTACGCATGGTGGGTCATGATCGCCGTTCTATTCGGCTCGCTTGCCATCGGAGAATTAGCCACGATCCTGCTGTTCGTCGTCCTCTCGTTGCTCGCGCTCCGAGAGTTCCTCACGCTCGCGCCCGTGCCGAGCCGGCGGGTGATGACGGCGGTGCTCATCTGCGCCGCCCTCATCCACTTCGCGCTCCTGATGAAACACTGGTACGGGTTCTACTCGGTGTTCATCCCGGTCTACGTGTTCTTGTTCCTCCCCGCCGCTGCCGCCCTCACTGGCCGCACCGCCGGGTTCCTCACCCGCACCGCGATCGCACAATGGGCGCTCATGGTCTGCGTGTTCGCGCTCAGTTTCAACCCTGCCTTGCTCCACCTTCCCGTCGCGATCGAACAGGGCCGCGAGGTGGCCGACGGAGCCCCACTCGGCGCCGGGGGAGCAGCGGGCGGGAAACTGCTGCTATTCCTCGTCATCGTGGTCCAGGGCTCCGATGTGCTGCAGTACATCTGGGGGAAACTCTTCGGCCGCCACCCGATCGCTCCCTCGGTGAGCCCGAACAAGACCTGGGAAGGTTTCATCGGCGGGGTGCTCACCGCCACCGTGCTCGGCGGTGCGCTCGCCTGGCTCACCCCGTTCGCTCCGTGGCAGGCAGGGATGATGGCTCTCATTTCGTGCTTGCTCGGATTCGCCGGCGGCCTAGTCATGAGCTCCATTAAACGCGACCGGGACATCAAGGATTTCGGCGCCCTGATACCCGGCCACGGGGGAGTGATGGATCGCCTCGATTCCCTCACCTTCGCAGCGCCGGTGTTCTTTCACCTCGTACGGTATTTCTTCACCTGAACCACCGCGCGCGAGAAGGTGAGATATTGACCCGCTGCGGCAAGCGCGTTCGCAGCTGCAATCGCCGCCCACACGCCTCTCATTCCGAATCTCGCGGCAGCGGGAAAACATGCGAGTGCCAGCGCGCCGTAGACGAGGGAGAAGATCATGAAGCTCACCGAGGAGCGCTTCAGTGCGGTGAGGCCGAACCCGAACACGGCCTGAACGCCGTCGAGAAGAATGGAAACGGCGACGATGGGAATAATCTGGGTGAGGATCGCGAGCACCTGCCCATCCCGGGTGAACACCGCGGCGATGGGCTGGCGGGCGGAAACGAGTATCGCCCCGAAGAGAACAAGGGCGACGGACGAGACGGCGATCGCCGCCCGCATCGCACCGCGCCGAGTCGGGGTCGTTGCGCCCCCGGCGCTGAGAAGGGGGATGAGGGCCTGCCCGACGGCGACGGCGAAGGAGAACGTGATCCCGACCAACGCCAGCGCGACGTTGTGCGCCGCCCCCGCAGCCGCGCTGATGCGACTCGCAGCGAGCGTGGCGAGCCCGAGTACCCCGAACTTCACCAGCACGGTACCGGCCATCGGCACCCCCACTCGGGCCTGGCGCGCGACCTCCCGCGTCACGGGCCGCCGCGCCCGTGAGGAGACGCCGGGGCGGCGGGCGAGTTCGGCGCGCAGCGCTCCGCCCGCGATGACCGCGCTGACCACCTGTGAACTCAATATCGCGGCGCCGGCTCCCGCCGCGCCAAAAGGAGGCAGGGGCCCCGCGCCGGGAACGAGGAGCAGAGCGAGGGCGGCGGAGGTTCCCGCGGCGGCGAGCCCGCTGTAGAGGACCGGCCGGGGCCGGTGCAGGCTCACGAGAGCGGAGATCGCCACGGCTGTCACTGCTGCGACGCCGACAGCAGCGGCGAGAAGCACAGGCAAGGCGCCCAACGAGGCGAGGACCTCGCGCGGAATCCCGATCCCGGCGGCAAGTACGGGAACGCTGAGCACCGCGCCCGTACCCAACGCGCCAACGGCGAGCGCCAACCACAGCGCGTCGTGGAGGACGGCTCGGAGCCTGCCGGGATCCTCCCGCGCTTCGGCGATGAACGGCATCGAGCCGCGCACTGCACCAGTGATGGTCGCTACCGCTGGGGAGTACACGGCGCCCGCCGCGGCGAAGGCCGCGAGCGCAAGCGTCCGGTATCGCCCCAACGCGGCCGAACTCACCATCGCGCTAGCGGAGGCGGCGGCCATCGACAGATACAGGGGAACTGCCACCCCAAGGAGGCGGATGACATGCCCGCCGACCTCAGCCACCTACCCCCGCTTCCCACGTCGCCCGCGTGAGGACCTTTCCTGCGAATGGTACCGCCGGAGGTGGCGCACAGCACAGAGGTTTGGCCGATCCGTTCGCCTTGGTTACGGTGGATCACTTAAATCCCTCCCACCGATCGGGGAAGAACATGATCGAATTCGATGTCTACCTCGCCATCACGGCGCTGAGCGGGCTCGTCATTGTCTCCTACGTCTTCTCAATCCTCAGCGCCCGCACCCGCATCCCCACGGTGCTCATGCTGCTGCTGCTCGGGGTCGGCATCCGGGAAATCACGATGGCCGCGGGCCACTACGTGGAGATTCCCCTCGACTTCATCCAGTTCTTTGGGGTGTTGGGCCTCATCCTCATCCTTCTCGAGGCGGGTCTCGACCTCAATATCCATCGGGAGAAACTGCCACTGATCGGGCGGGCAACGGGATCGGCGGCGTTCGTGCTCAGCCTTTCGGTCGTTCTTATCGCGGTGATCATCCAACTCACCTTCGCCCAGGGGTGGTTGCTGAGCTTCATCTACGCCGCCCCACTTGCGGTGATCTCCTCCACCATCGTCGCCTCCTCAATCTCCTACTTGAGTGAGGATAAGCGCGAGTTCCTCACCTACGAGTCGGCACTTTCGGACATCTTCGGGATTCTACTGTTCAACGTCCTCGTCGCCGGCCAGGGCTTCTCGGTGGGAATGATCGCCCTGAACATTGGCAGCATCGCGCTGGCGTTGCTGTTGTCGGTGGTCGTCTCGGTCATCCTGCTGTTCCTCCTCGCTCGCGTGAAGGTGAACATCAAGGCGTTCCTCATCCTGCCGGTGCTGCTGCTCGTGTACTCGGTCGGGCAGATCTGGCAGATCCCCACCCTTCTCACGGTGCTCATCTTCGGGCTCATCATCAACAATTGGCGGCAACCGAAGCTCCACCCGCTGCACCGGCGGCTGGGGATCAAGAACGTGGAGAATGCCGCCGAAACGGTGAAGTCGGTGACCTCCGAGGCCGCGTTCCTCATCCGAACGGTATTCTTCACGCTGTTCGGATACATGATCGACGTGCGTTCGCTGTTCGATCTGCGCGTGCTCGGGGTCGGCAGCGCGATCGTTGCCGCGATTTTCCTCGCCCGCTACGTCTATCTTCGCGTCTTCCTGCGCGCCCACGTGCTGCCGGAGTTGTTCTTCGCCCCGCGCGGCCTGGTGACGATCGTGTTGTTCTACTCGATCCCCGCGGGGTTGAACCTCGACGGTTTCGACGACGGCGTCGTGTTCTTCGTCGTCATGGTCACCACCGTCATCATGATGGTGGGCAGCGTCTTCTTCACTCCGAGCCACGCGACGCGGGAGGCGGAGAATTCAGGTAAGGAGCCCGGTGGGGCTCAGACTCGCGTCAGCTCACCGCGAGCGGCGGCAAAACGCTGACCGGACGAGTGGAAGATCGGGCGGGCTCGGCGCGCACGCAGGGCGTACAGGATCGCGGCGAGGTCGACGAACTCCTGGGTGAGCGCGCCGACGACTGCCGGGATCGCCCCCGTCGCGGCGATGCCCATAAGGCCCACGGAAAGGCCGATTCCGATCCAGATCGCCGTGAGGGCCACCGAGACGGTGTGCTTCGCGATGTGAACCGTATCGACGACCCGGCCCAGGTCGTCGTGCAAGATGACGGCATCCGCCGCTTCGCCCGCGGCGGTCGCGCCCTTGGCGCCCATCGCGATCCCCACGTCCGCTGCGGCGAGCACCGGGGCGTCGTTGACGCCGTCACCCACCATGAGGGTCGGATGCGGAAACTGCGAAAGTAGGCGCACCTTGTCCTGCGGGAGCAGTTCGCTGTGCACCTCGGCGATCCCCACTTCGCTCGCGACCGCCGTCGCCGTCGCCTCGCCATCCCCGGTGAGCATCGCTTGGCGCACCTCGCGGGCAGCGAGCCAGCGAACGACCTCCGGCGCTTCCGCCCGAACCGGATCGGCGAGGATCAAGGCCCCCGCGTACCTCCCGCCGATAGCGACGTAAGCGGCCGCGTGGCCGGGCTGCAGGGCTGCGGGTTCCGGCCGGTCGGAATCTTCCAGGAGGGCGGCGATGAACGAAAGTTTACCGACGCGCACGCGGGTGCCCGCGACGGTGGCCTCCACCCCGTTCGTGGCAATTTCGCTCGCGTCGGTGACGGGGGAGAGCACCAGGTCCCGTTCCTGTGCTGCGCCAAGAATCCCAGAGGCGAACACGTGGGTGGAGTACTGCTCCGCCGCTGCGGCGGCGCTGAGCACGTCCGTCTCGGTGAAATCCCCGGCGGGGCGAATCTCCGTGAGCTCCGGACGGCCCTGGGTGAGCGTGCCCGTCTTGTCAAAGGCCGCGGTTCTCACCCTCGAGAGGGCTTCGAGCACCGAACCGCCCTTGACGATGACACCGTTCTTCGCCGACTGTGAGAGCCCGCCCAGGAACGCGACCGGGGCCGCAATCAGGAGCGGGCAGGGGGTAGCGAGCACGAGCACCTCGGCGAACCGTGTCGGGTTTCCCGACACCCACCAGGCAATCCCGGCGAGCGCGAGGGAGAACACCGTGAACGGAACCGCGAACCGGTCCGCGAGGCGCACGATGGGCGCCTTGGACTCCTGGGCCTCATGGACGAGGGAGATGATGCGCTGGTATTGACTCTCCGACGCCGGGCGCAGGGCGCGGGCAGTGACGGCGTCCGTGCCGTTGACGGCCCCCGAGGGGACCTCCGCGCCGGCGTTCAGCGTCACGGGCAGACTCTCCCCGGTGAGGGAGGAGGTGTCAAAGGCGGCGGACGGGCTCACGAGCTCGACGTCGACGGGCACGGTCTCTGCGGGGCGGATGAGAAGCAGGTCGCCGGGGAGGACTTCGTCGGCCGGGCGATCCTCCGGCGCACCACCCGTCGCGGGGAGCACGTGGGCGATGTCGGGCGCCCGGTCGAGGAGCGAGGTGAGTTCCCTGCGCGCCCGTTGCTCCGCATAATCCTCCAGCGCCTCCCCACCGGTGAGCATGAGAGCAACGATGAGCGCCGCGGCATACTCTCCGGTCGCGAGGGTGGCTCCCATCGCAACGACCGCGAGGATATCCAGCCCCCAATGCCCGCGCAGGATATCTTTGACCATTCCCACGCTCACCCACGTGATAATCCCGAGCACGTAAACGGTCGCGGCGACGCGCGCCGCCGTCGGTACACTCGCGAGGTAGAGCACCGCGACGAGTAGCCCGACGACGATCGTAGCAAGGACGAGTGGGTAGCGGCGCAGGAGGTTCATAACTCCATTGAACCCCAATAATGGCGTGGATTCTAGCAAGGATAGGCTTGGCTAACCCTCCCATCCCCTAGCGATCCACGCTGCCCGTGCCGAGCAAAGGAAGCGGCCCGAGGATACCCCGCGGGGTATAGTGTAGGGGTGGGCAGACGGAACCGGCGTAGTCATCTTGTGAACCGGATCGTGCGGGCAGCGATCGCGGCGTTCGTCATGGCGTTCGCTCTTGCGAGTTGGCAGACGCCGCTGGTCGCCGCGTTCGGGGCACTCGCCTCGCTGGGTGTGCTCGTTACGGCGGTCAGGGGCAGGTGCCCGGGGGAGTGCGGGTAACACTCGTGGTCCGAGCGAAAAGGCCGCCCCCGGGATCCGGGGGCGGCCGGTCGCGGGATGAGCGGCGCGGTTAGACCGGGTAGCGGAACGTCGCCGCTAACGCCGCGCCGTTCGGCATGTCGTCGGCGCGCACCGCGTACACCTTGCCATTGACGATGAGGGTTCGGCGCAGAATCTCGTCACCGACACCGTAGTTCGAGGCGTCGTCCTCCGAAGACTCGATCACTTCGGCGGTGGTCTCATCCACGTAACCGGGGATGCGCTGGTCGATATCGACCATGAGCGCATCGATCGCGTTGTACACCGCGGCGCGGGCGATGTGGGCGAGATCGGTCGACCCGAGGCCCTGGGCGGCTTTCGCCTGGAAGTCCTCGCGGATCTCTGCGATCTCCTGGGCGTACAGGTCGTCCAGGATCGGGCGAGCTCGTTCGGCAAGTTGCTCCGGGGAGAGGCTTTCAGGGTTACCCGAGATCGTCTCTTGGGCGAGGAACTTATACGAGTTTGTGCGCCGATAGGCACTGGCCAACGGCTCAGCGGAGGCGAGGATCAACGGGAGTTTCTCTTGGCGTAGCACCGGCAGGATCGCCTTGTTGATGGCGGCGGTGTACTGCTGGGCGCGCAGATCGCCGTCCTCACTCCCTTTGCCGAAGGTCGCCCGGCCCGAGAGGTCGAGGTTGAGGTAGGAATCGATGTCGGCCGGCATGTCCGCCGGTTGCAGTTCCCGCGCGGGGGTATCTGCGGCAACCTTCACCAGCCGCACAGAGTTCTGCGCGAGCGCGAGCACGTACGCCGATTGCGGGAACGTGATCGTGCGCAGGAGCGGCTTGATATAGAACCGGTCCGCGATGTCCACGGTCGCGGTGAAACGGTTGGGGAGGCGATAGGTTTCAAACATGCCCTCCGAGATGAACACGGCCAGCGAGTTCGACTGGTACTGCCAGAACAAAGCATCCTGAAGGAGGGTCTCCACCGACTCCTTCACCCGCTCAAGCATTTCCTTACCGACCTGGGCGGACTCCAGCTGACTGAGCACCTCACGCAACTGGTTCTTCAACTCGATCCGTGCCCGTTCCCCATCTTCAGGAAGCGGCCCTGCGGGAGTGTAAATGGAAACGCAATTGGGTTCGCGAACCGCGGCCAAAAGGTCGATATCACCACGGCTTGGGATGTCTTTGTGGGCCATGAACGATTCTCCTTCACGATCAGTTCCAACCGCATCCAACGGAGTCGTTCCCCGCCGGTTACCTGCGGTGGACTGCCAGTCTAATGGTGAGCAGCGTGATTCTGCGGGGCTTTCTACCTAACCGGCCGTCTTAGCGCGGGCTATCGCCGTGGGACCGCTGATCGCGGCCAACCGGCCGAGTAGGGTAGAAGGCGATGAACCCACGCACCGAAGCCGCCCGCCCCCGCGTGCCCCGGCACCGGGTTCCCTGGCCCCGGGTTCCCTGGCACTGGGGCGCACCTGCGCGCGCCCGGGTGCCCGCGCGCACCACTGAGATCGGGCCGCCGATCACGCGCACGGTAGTCACCCGCGCCGACCTGGATTCCCTGATGTTGTGGGTCGCACAGTTGCGCCGGGCGCCCTACTCCTACGACTGGATCGACAACCTCGGCAGACGCAGCCCGCGCCGTCCCGACCCGAGCCTTCGCAACCTCAAGGCCGGTGATGCGTTCATGTACATATTCACGGTCAGTTGCTGCGGGCAAGGCCATGTCGAAGCAAAGATGACCTCCCGGATCCCGCGTGCCATCTTCGGGGAGGTACACATCCGTTACGACGTGCACGACCTCGGCACCGCGAGGGTGTTGCAGTACACGATGTGGCTCCCGGCCACGAATCTTGCTACCCGAGTGCGGCGCCACCTGCTCGCCTGGGCGGACTTGCCCATGGCGAGAAAGCAACTCCTCACACTCGCCGCGTTGGCGCATATGACGCCAGCGGACAAGTACGATCGGTCTACCGCTAGGAAGGAGTGAAGCATGGCCGGACTCGTTGTCCTGCACGTATCGGACCAGCCCGCGAACATCGCTCGTGCACTCTCCGCCGCGGAACTCATCACCTCCCGCGAGCCGATGCGCGTGCAGGT
>JAJYRV010000052.1 GCA_021793935.1 Actinomycetes bacterium
CCAACGCAGGGGCCCTTTCGCGGTCAAAAGCATTCCTACCCTCAACCATGCGTAGATGAGCACCGGATGCTTGCGACTGGACCAAAAGACAAGCCGGCAGGGGAGCGAATGGGCGAAACCATCTTTGGCTCGGTGCTTCGTGAACGAGATCACGCCTTGTGGGATCGACAGCGTTGCCCTCGTGATGCGGCCAGAGGGGTACCTCGCGCAGAGCCCCATGTGGGCGTTGTCCCAATTTTGTCCCATTGGTCTCAGGAAGAGTGTCCCAATTTTGTCCCGCCCTTAACGAGCCTGAACGTATCTAGATGTATATTTGGCCCTGTCAAACCGCGATTTACAGGCACTTCTATGTGCTGAAAGGTCTCTAGATGTATCTCGATGTTGGTGCCCCGAGTGGGATTCGAACCCACACTGGATCGGGTTTGAGCCGAATGCCTCTGCCGGTTGGGCTATCGGGGCCTGCCAGTGATGAACACGATACAGCGTTTTTGAGCTGGAACCGTTAAGGTAGTTCTCGTGAACCAAGAGAAGTCTACCCCTGCTGAGTCCGACCGCGAACCGCTGGATCTGGACGACCTATCCGTTGACCCTGAAGAGACCCGAATCGTGCACCGGGGCCGCGTCGTCGTAGCCGAAGACGAGGCCCTAATTCGCCTCGACGTCGTTGAAACGCTCACTGAAGCGGGTTATGAAGTTGTCGGCGAAGCCGGTGACGGTGAGAAGGCGATCGAGCTCGCTACGGAACTCAAGCCCGACCTCGTCGTCATGGACGTCAAGATGCCCGTGCTCGATGGCATTTCTGCGGCTGAAAAGATCTCCAAAGCGCGCATCGCCCCTGTGGTGCTTCTCACAGCCTTCTCGCAGAAGGAGCTGGTGGAGCGCGCCCGCGACGCCGGCGCGATGGCATACGTGGTGAAACCGTTCACCCCCGCCGATCTGCTGCCAGCGATTGAGATCGCCGTCCACCGCCACCGCGAGATCTCCGCGCTCGAATCCGAGGTCGCCGACCTTGCTGAGCGTTTTGAAACGCGTAAACGCGTCGACCGGGCGAAGGGCCTGCTGATGACGAAGATGGGTCTGAGCGAACCCGAGGCATTCCGCTGGATCCAGAAGACCTCGATGGACCGTCGCCTGACGATGCGAGAGGTTGCTGACGCCGTTATTGATCAGGTTGGTGGCAAGGGCGAGTAGGGATCTACGATACGTAGTATCGAATCCCGAGTGAGGAGGTGACCATGGCCTGGGGCAACAATAAGATCCGCCACGCCGGATCTTCTGATATCGATGAGCTGGTGGAACTCACCAGACTCGCCCGGCAAGAGTCGCCCCTCACTGCTCAGCTCTGCACCCCTAATTCAGATCAACTCACGGAGCTTCTCACCGCGTGGTACTCCCTGGAGGGGTGTTCCCTCCTCGTGGCAGAGTCCGATGGCAAGATCGTAGGTTTCGCGCTTGTTCAACACGTCGCGCCGACCCTGTTCTCCGACGTCGCGTTCCTGCAGATCGAAGGGCTCTTCGTGCGTGAGGAATTCCGGCGCCGGGGGATCGCGCGCGGGCTGCTCTCAGAAGTCGTGAACATCGCCGAGGCAGGCCAGATTGAGAACATCGTGACGATCGTCCTCACCGGCGCGCGCCAAGAGCTGCGCTTCCTCGCAGGTCTCGGCTTCATGCCCGCCGGGGCTCGGCGGCTCGTCGATACGCAAACGCTCGCCCGCCGTTTGAGCGGCCCGAGCCGGGAACGGCGCGTGCGCAGCATCGACGAACTTATTGCTCGACGCCGGCGCACGAGGGATCTCACGACCACTTCCTAAGCGTAATCCTTAGGTCGAGCGAGCGAAGCGAGGGCTGTGCAACAACCGCCTGATGCCTTCCGTGAGGAGGTGTGGCAGGGCTGGCGCGCTGTTCTCCCCGCGTGCGCGGCTGTGCTTCCCCTCGGACTCGCCCTCGGGGTCCTCGTGGTCCAAACGGGGTTCGCCTGGTGGTGGGGCCCGGTCATCGCCCTGTTCATCTTCGCTGGCTCCCTAGAGTTTCTCATGGTGGGGATGCTCGCCGCCGTAGCGCCGCTGTCGCAAATAGCCGTGAGCGCGCTGCTCGTCAACTTCCGGCACGTCTTCTACGCGATCTCCTTTCCGCTGCACCGGGTGCACGGTCGGGGCTGGAAGGTGTACAGCACGTACGCCCTGACCGATGAGGTGTATGCCGTCACCGCTGATCCGAAGGCACAGACGTGGAGCCGCACCCGCATCCTGAGCATCCAACTGATATTCCAAGCCGTCTGGGTCGCGAGCGTTTGCGCGGGGGGACTGCTCGGCCAACTCATTCCCGACTCCGTCGTCGGGCTCGATTTTGCGATCACCGCCCTGTTCGTCGTCCTAAGCATCGACGCGTACCGCGCCCGCAGATCGATTCCCGTGACGATCCTCGCCCTCGGATGCGCCCTGGCCGGAGTGCTCATCGCTCCCGGGGACATGCTGATTGTGTCCATGGCCCTGTTCGTTGCTGCGCTCATCGGTTCCTACGCCGTCTCCCGCGCAAGGAGTGCCCGTGCCTGACGTGACCTACATGCTGCTCGCGCTCCTCACCGCCGGTGGGATCACCTGGGCACTACGGGCGCTACCCTTCGCCGTCCTTGAACCGATGCGCGATAGCGAGTGGCTCGACTTCCTCGGCAAGCGGATGCCGCTGGGGATCATGGTGATCCTCACCGTTTACACCCTCACCGACGTCGAACTCACCGTGGCCGCCTCGGCCGGCCCAGCGTTTCTCGCCTTGGCCGTGACCGT
Source organism: Actinomycetes bacterium (assembly GCA_021793935.1). The sequence goes on from JAJYRV010000052.1 coordinate 2,784, forward strand.
CGTGCTCCATGTGTGGCGGGGCAACGCAGTGTTGAGCCTGTTCGCGGGCACCGGAATCTACGCGTTGCTCGCAAGCATCATCGCGGCGGGATAACAGGCGTGCCCGCTGGCGATCACGAACGGACGATCGGGCAGATCCTCCCCGGGCCGGTCGTCGCCACCGGGTTCGAGGAGAACCTCGCCCCGCACGCGGCCGGCAGTGCGCCTGCGGAATTCTCCGAAGGGAAGTGCTGGCACCGAATACGCCCCGGCGTCGATCTCGGGCTGGGAAATCGGTAACCTCTAGACCATGACGACAGGTGCGCTGCGACTCGCGCTAGTTTCGATGCACAGCGACCCGTTCGCCGATCCCGGCACCGGCGACGTCGGCGGTATGAACGTCGTCGTCAAGCACGGGGCACTCGCGCTCAGCGCGCTCGGGCACGAGGTCGAGGTGTTCACTCGGCGGGCCAGCGAGAGCTCTCCGGATGTGGCCACCTATGGCGGGGTCCGCGTGCATCACCTGCGGGCCGGGCCCGCTCGCCCGGCGACGAAGCGGGAACAAGAGAACTACGTCGCGGGCTTCCGCGCGGCGTTACAAGCGGAGTACCGGGCCGGAACGCAGCGGGGGCGAGGGTGGCAGATCATCCATTCCCATCATTGGTTCTCCGGGGCGGCCGCGCTCGACCTCGCCGAACGAGCCGGGCTCCTGCACGTGCAGAGTTTCCACTCGCTCGCGGCACGGGACCACGGCGGGTGGGAACTCGGGGAACGCGCTGAAGGGCCGGGCCGGGTCCCCGCGGAGGCGAGGTTGGCCCGGGAGTCAGATGCGCTCATCGCCGTGAGCCGCGCCGAGGCGAGCACCATCATCGACCTGGGCGCCGCGGCGGACCGGGTGCGAATCGCCACCCCCGGGGTCGATCACACCGTCTTCCACCGCGGAGATCCCCGTGAGGCACCGCCCGCGCCCCGGCGCCGGCCGGTCATTCTCCTCGCCGCGCGGCTAGAGCCATTGAAAGGGGCTGACCTCGCGATCGCCATGCTTGCCGAGATCAAGGAACAGCTGCGCCCGAGACTCGTCATCTCCGGGGCTCCCACCGGCGGCTTCGACGGCTATGACGCGCACCTTCGCGAGAAGGTGAGTGACCTCGGCCTCACCGGTGACGTGCACTTCGCCGGACCGATGAGCCGGACCGAGCTCGCACGCGCGATGCGCAGCGCCGATGTTGTCATCATCCCATCCCACTCTGAAACCTACGGGCTCGTCGCCCTCGAGGCCGCCGCCTGTGGCACCCCGGTCCTCGCCGCTCGCGTAGGAGGATTAGTGGACGCCGTCGAGGATGGGGTAACGGGGGTCCTCATCGACGGCCGCGATCCGCGCGCATGGGCGAAGAGACTCACCGAACTCCTCAGCGCCCCCGACCTCCGCGCTGATCTCGGACGGGCGGCACACCAGTTCGCGCGTGCGTTCACCTGGAACCGGATGGCGTTGACGTGGCTCGACGTCTATACCGATGCGGGCACGGGCGCGCGAGCGCTCCGATAGGCTGGCACGGACGTGAACCCCAGCGAATCAACGAGGAGCAATCCATGAATAACGCCCCGGACCTCTACGGCGTCGGCATCGGCATCGCCGTCGTTGTGTTTGTTGTCTACCTTGCCCTAATCGCCTTCATGCTGTGGATCACCTATCTGATCATCCGGGCGGCGGTGACCAGTGGAATCATGCGCGCCTCCGAACGGGGCGCCTTCCGCAGCATGGGGGCGCCGCAATACCCGGCGCCACCGTCAATGGGGGCGGGGCCGGGACACCCGGAGCCAGGCCAGCCCGGCGGACCGCGAGGTTCGGGCGGGTCCTCCTACCCGGGCTAATCCTGCTCACCTGATGATGCAGGTGAGCCGGGCGCTACAGACGAGGTCGCCCGCGCTTGGGGCCCCGCCCTCCACCTCGCGGCGAACGGCGATGTCGTAGGAGGCGAGGGTACGGCCCAAGTGCACGCCGCGCGCCTCGGCCACCACCCACCCCTCGCGCGCGGACCGGTGGTGGGAAGCGTTGAGTTCGATCCCGACCGAATACCTGCCTTCTCCTGCGTGCATCCAGGCCGCGAAGGAGCCCACCGTCTCCGCTAATGCCGCGCTCGCGCCGCCGTGAAGCAGCCCCATAGGCTGGACGTTTCCTGCTACGGGCATCCGCGCAACACAGTAATCGGGTCGGAGTTCGGTGATTTCGATCCCCAGTCGCTCCAGCAACGTGCCTTTGATGTGGTAACCCGCGGCTTCCATTTGTTCCATGAACGCCGTCATGTCGAGTGGCGAGGTGTTCGTCATAGTCCTAGGGTGTCAGGTGTGAGCACCTCTACGCGACCTCGCCTCCTCATCATCGACGGCCACTCGATGGCCTACCGCGCATTTTTCGCCCTCCCCGCCGAAAACTTCGCCACGAGCACGGGCCAAACCACGAACGCCGTCTACGGCTTCACCTCGATGCTCATCAACCTGCTCCGTGACGAGGAGCCCACGCACATCGCGGTCGCCTTCGATAAGTCCTCCCAAACCTTCCGCAAGGAGCAGTACCCGGACTACAAGGCCGGCCGGGCCGAGACCCCGGAGGAATTCCGCTCCCAGATCCCGCTCATCAAACAGGTCCTCGACGCCCTAGCGATCCCGCACCTGGAACTCGACGGGTACGAAGCCGACGACATCATCGCCTCCTGGGCGGCTCAAGCCGAGGCGGAAGGAGTCCGCACCCTCATTTGTTCCGGGGATCGGGATGCGCTCCAACTCGTCACCGACGACACGACCGTGCTTTATCCGGTCAAGGGAGTCTCCCAACTCGCGCGGATGGACCCGCAGGCGGTCGTGGAGAAATACGGCGTCGGTCCCGACCGCTACCGGGACCTCGCCGCACTCGTAGGGGAAAGCAGCGACAACCTGCCGGGCGTGCCCAAGGTCGGACCGAAGACGGCGGCGAAGTGGATCACCGAGTACGAGGGGCTCGAGGGCATCATCGCCCAGGCCGACGTGATCAAAGGGGTCGCCGGTCAGAATCTGCGCGATCACCTCGACCAGGTCATCTTGAATAAGCAACTCAACGGGCTCGTCAACGACCTCGAGCTCGAGGTCGGGGTCGCCGATACCGAGCGCCGGGCCTTCACCCGCGAGGACGTCCACGAACTCTTCGACGCCCTAGAATTTCGGGTGTTGCGGGACCGGCTCTTCGCCCTCGGCGGCGAGGACGTCGAAACTCAAGCGGCGGACGCCCACGAAGTGCAGATCAGCGCCGATCCCCTCGAGGAGTGGCTCGGGGCCCGCGCCGGAAAGCTCCTTGGGGTCTACGTGGCCGGCGATGTCGCGATGGGAACAGGGAACGCCTGGTCCATCGCAATTTCCGACGGCGACACGGCGATCACCCGCGACCTCGCCACGATCTCGGCGGCGGAGGAACACGTCCTCGCCGCATGGCTCGCCGACGAAACCGCCCCCAAGGCCTTCCACGAATCGAAGGACGAGTGGCACGCGCTGGACGGGCGGGGCCTGCCGCTGGCCGGGATCACCTTCGACTCTGCGATCGCTGCCTACCTGTGCCACCCGGACCAGCGGTCCTACACCTTAGAGGACCTGTCCGTGCGGTTCCTGCGCCGTGAACTCGGCACGGAAACCGCTGGCGGGCAGCAACTGCTCGACCTCGACGGCGGCGCGGGCAACGACCTGGACGCGAGCCGCGCGAGCGCGATCTATGGGCTGGTGGAGGTGTTGGACACCGAGCTCACCAAACGCTCCGCGCGGCAACTCCTGAGCGACCTGGAACTTCCCGTCGCCCACGTGCTCGCCGAGATGGAAAAGGTGGGCATCGCGGCTGACGTCGACCACCTGCATCTCCTCGAACGGGACTTCAACGCCGTCGTCACCGAAGCAGCGGACTCGGCCTACGACGTGATCGGCCGGGAAGTGAACCTCTCTTCGCCGAAACAGCTTCAGGAGGTGCTCTTCGATGATCTCGGGATGCCGAAGACCCGGAAAACCAAAACGGGGTACACGACGAACGCTGAGGCCCTCGCGGAACTGTTCGTCAAGACGGAGCACCCCTTCCTCGAACACCTGCTCACCCACCGCGACGCGATCAAGCTGCGCCAGACGGTTGAGGGCCTGCTCCGCTTCGTCGCGCCAGACGGTCGGATCCATACCCGCTACTCCCAGACCGTTGCCGCGACCGGGCGGCTGAGTTCTGCGGACCCGAACCTCCAGAACATCCCCATTCGCACCGACGCGGGCATGCGGATCCGGGAGGCCTTCGTCGTCGGGCGCGACTTCGACACCCTCCTCACCGCGGACTACTCCCAGATCGAGATGCGAATCATGGCGCACATGTCCGGGGACGAAGGACTCATCGAGGCGTTCCGCTCCGGGGAGGATCTGCACTCCTACGTCGGCGGACGCGTCTTCGGAGTCGATCCGAGCGAAGTGACCGCCCCGATGCGTTCCAAGATCAAGGCCATGAGTTACGGGCTCGCGTACGGCCTGTCCTCGTTCGGGCTGTCGAAGCAATTGGGCATTTCCACCGGTGAAGCCCGCGACCTCATGGAAGACTACTTCGCCCGCTTCGGTGGGGTGCGTGACTACCTGGAGGAGGTCGTCGACCAAGCCCGGGCGACCGGGTACACCGAAACCCTCCTGGGCCGGCGCCGCTACCTGCCCGACCTCACCTCCGATAACCGCCAACGCCGGGAAATGGCGGAGCGAGCGGCGCTGAACGCCCCCATCCAAGGGTCCGCGGCGGACATCATCAAGGTGGCGATGATCGAAGTGGCCCGGGCCTTCACGAGCGCCGGCCTCTCCTCGCGGATGCTGCTGCAAGTCCACGACGAACTCGTCGTGGAAGTCGCGACCGGCGAGCGGGAACAGGTGGAATCCATCCTGCGGGAGCACATGGGCGGAGCGGCCGAGTTGTCCGTCCCCCTCGACGTCTCGGTCGGCGTGGGCGAGAACTGGCGCATCGCGGGCCACTAGAGAAAGGGGAAGCATGGGAACCAAACGCCTTCTACCGGCGCTACTTCTGCCCGTGCTGCTCGGATGTAGCGCGAACGCGGGGGGCGTGGATGTCGATGGTGAGACCTTCTCGGGCACGGAGGTCACGGGGTACGAGCTCGCGCCCGACACGCAGATCTCACTGACCTTCAGCGGCGAGCAGGTCAGCGCCGAGGCGGGTTGTAACACCCTCTTCGGGCAGGGCAGTTGGGAGGGTTCAGAACTCCACGTCGAGGAGCTCGCGAGCACGGAAATGGGGTGTGAGGCCGCGCTCCACGAGCAGGATGAGTGGCTCGCGGGCTTCCTGCAATCTACTCCGGTGGCGTCCCTGGAGGGCGCTACGCTCACGCTTACCAGCGGCGATGACTCCCTCACCCTCACCCGGGAGGAAGATGCCGAACTGGAGGGGACCCGCTGGCGCCTGGACGGGTTGGAACGAAACGAAGCGATCTCCTCCATCCCCCAGGGCGTGGAGGCGTCGCTGAAAATCAACGACGGTCAAGCGGAGATCGACTTCGGCTGCAATACCGGCGGGGGCGAGGTCACCGTCACCGAGGGCCAACTGGAGTTCGGGGAGCTCATCAGGACGCTGAAGGGGTGCGAGGAGGACGCCACGGAGGTGGAGACGCAGATGTTGAGTGTCCTGCAGGGGACCGTCGACTACGAGATTGACCGGTCCCAGCTCCGGATCGGATCCGGCGACGAACGCCTCCACTTCATCGCGGAGTAGCTCACCGCGCCGGGAGCCTCACTCCCGGCGGGCTTGAATGATCAACGTTCCGGGCAGGTACTTCCCCCGTTCGGGGCCCCAACCGCCCCATACGTGAGGGTTGCCCGGGCTCCATTCCGGTTCGATCATCGCGGTGATGACGAACCCGGCGGAGGTGACCTCGGCGACGTGATCACCGAGCGTGCGGTGGAACTCCGCGTACGTGCCACTGGGGGACCGCTCCGCGTAGGGGGTGCGATCGAAGTAGGAGCGGTTCGCGGTGAGGCTGGTGGGATCATCCGGGAACGCCCACCGAAGCGGATGTGTCGTCGCGAACGTCCACCAGCCCCCTGGCCGCAACACCCGATGCACTTCGCGGTGAACCTCCTGGGCATCCTTGACGAATGGGATCGCGCCGAACGCCGTGAACACCTGATCGAAACAGCCGTCGTCGAAGGGCAGCGCGCGTGCGTCAGCGACGAGGAGGGGCATCGTGATCCCCGTGGCGGCGTTCAACCTCTTCGCCGCCGTGATCATCCCCGGAGCGAGGTCGGTAGCCGTGACGCGCACCCCCTCACGGGTGAGCCACCGGGAACACTGCGCTGCGCCCGCGCCGACTTCGAGCAGGTGCTGGTGGCGCAATCGGGGGAGCGGGCCCAGCAGCTCCGCCTCGCTCTCCAGCAACCCTTCCGGGCACCACCGAAATTGCGTATCGCCGAGGAATTCCCCGTACTCAGCGAGGTAGTCGCGCGCGCCCTGGCTCCAATACGCCGCGTTGCCGGCGACGGCGTCCTCGCCGTCAACCGGGAAGTACCCGGCCGCAGTAGGAGAGAAAGGGGGAGGGGGCTCGCCAGGACTGGAATGCACGGTCCCAGCCTGCCACAGGAGCGGATTTCAAGAAAACGTGTCCGAACACACACAAATGCCGGGAGCGGCGGCAATGCGGGCCGTTGCCGTGCTTGCCCGACCTCCGATAGACTGGGGTGCGGTTGATCGCCTTTCGCGTGCCCAATTCGTGGGCGGCCCTGGCGGTTCGATCATGTCCCTATCCGCACGATAATTTGTCCACATCGGAGTTTATCTCTTGAGTATCACCGCCCAGCAGGCGAATGCCCCTCAGGTCGCCGTTAACGACATCGGCTCGGAAGAGGAATTCCTCGCCGCCGTTGACGAGACCATCAAATATTTCAACGATGGCGACATCGTTGAAGGCACCATCGTAAAGGTGGACCGCGACGAAGTCCTCCTCGATATCGGTTACAAGACCGAAGGTGTCATCCTTTCCCGTGAACTTTCCATCAAGCACGATGTCGATCCTGATGAGG
>JAJYRV010000053.1 GCA_021793935.1 Actinomycetes bacterium
CGATATTCTCCAGACCAATCTCACCAAGACGGTCCAACACCGCCTCCTGACCATCCTCATCAACCCACGGGATCAACGAGAACATCTGGATCGACACCTCATCAGCCGGAACCGTCACACGATCCGGATCAGGCTCCTCGCCCTCGGTGCTGAACTCATGCGACCACTCAGTAGTGGCACCCTCAGCAAGGACGTAACCGTCCTCAGCCTCCGCCGTGACCGTCACCAACCCCTGACCAGGGTACGTACCGGCATCGATGACCTCGCCATCAACCAAATACTGCACACCCTCAACCTCAGGAACAGTGAACGTATCATCCTCGGTACCCGGCTCATCAGTGAACGTCACATCCTTAGGAGTAACCTCCACCGGCTCCGAAGGCTCACCCGGTTCACCAGCCTCCAGGCCAGTCAGATACTCAAACCCGGTCACGGCGAACTCTTCACCTTCTTCAGCCATGTCGTACTCCATCACGTAGTACGCGATCGGAGCATCCTGAGCAGCAACCAAAATGTCCTGCAACGGCACATCACCTTCACCAAGATTGGCAAAGTCCGGACTCTCCCCACCAAGATCAGTGGCGTCCTTAATGTGCAACAGTTCAATCCGATCACCGTGCTGCTCGATGAGCTCTGCCACATCAACCCCAGCATGCGCCGCCCAAGCCACATCGACTTCAAACGTCACATACTGCGGATCAGTCTCAGCAACCAGGATCTCCCACGCAGACATCTCCTGACCATCGTGCTCATACGTAGTTGTGAACTCCTGGTCATGGTTATGACCAAAGAACTTCTCAAACCCCGCATCAACAGCACGCTCACCAAGACGATTCATCGCCTCAGCAGTAGCCAACGTGTCCTCATAGGAATCAATACCCGGGGCCGGGAAACCACCCGAACCCACATACTCCTGGCCCACCGTACCCACAAACTCCAACGTCTCATCGAAACCATCTTCATCAACGTCAAAGTGCGAGGACGGCACACTCAACCCAGCAGCATCAGCCTGCTCACGGAACTCCTCAGCAGAAAACCCACTGAAGTTCCCACCATAAGGCTCGATATTCTCCAGACCAATCTCACCAAGACGGTCCAACACCGCCTCCTGACCATCCTCATCAACCCACGGGATCAACGAGAACATCTGGATCGACACCTCATCAGCCGGAACCGTCACACGATCCGGCTGCTCAGCAACCAGGAACTCGAGGGAGTCCAGGTCCACTCCTCCGGTGGTGCCCACGACGACTGAGCCAGAGCCTTCCGGCCGTTCGTCAATCGAGGCAGATACGGTTTGCCAGTCGTCGCCGTCCGTGAAATCGAACGTCGCGAATGGGGAGGAGTCATCGTCCCACGTCAGGGAGATCGTGCCTTCACCACGTGCGCGAACGTCAACTTGGTTGATGTCCTCGCCCGAGGGGGCGTGTGTCATGGCCATCGGCTTGAAGGTCAAGGTTTCGCCCTCTTCCAGTCCGCCGATGTATACACCAGCACTGGCAGAGGAATCGGTCTTACGGGATCCGCCAGTCGATGCGTCGTACCACTCAGCTTCCTGCAAGGCAGGCTTAAGGGTGAGGGTCTCCTCGCCCGTGACCGAGGGAACGTCGCCCTGCGGCTGATCCTCGTACTGGACGACGAGCGTCCCGAAGATCTTTTCGCCCTCGCCGTGGTTCTCGGCGCTTGCCTGAGTATCGATGGTGAACTCGCAACCAGTACCGGTTTCGAGCGGGTGAGCGTGTTCATCATGGCCAAGACCGAAGGTCCAGGACATCCGATCACAATCTGGGACATCGCCGTCTTCGGCATCCGTGACGGACACGCTGAAGTCGACCGAATCGCCCCAGCTGAAGATGGAACCGTCGTCGACGTCGATACTCAGCTCGGGGGCGGTATTACCAACGGTGATCTCCTGAGCGGCAAGTCCAACGCGTCCGTCAGAGTCTGTTGCGTGAAGGACGGCGGTGAACTGACCGAGCTCGTCATACGTGTGGGTGACTTCAACGCCTTCGGCGTCAATCTCACCATCACCGTTGAAATCCCACGTGTAGGTGATCTCATCGTCGTCGAGATTGATGGAATCGGAGGCATCAAAGGTCACCTCGAGGGGCGCCTCGCTACCCGCGATCGGGTCGGCGTTGATGACCGCCCGAGGAGTCTTGTTGCCTTCCTCGGAGTAGTCGATCCGGTACACGCCGGCCTCGGGGTTCTCGCGGAAGAAGCCCTTTCCGTATTCCAAAATGTACAGGCTGCCATCCGGCCCGAACTCCATGTCGATGATTCCAGACCACTCATCTGCAGCCTGCTCGAAGAGCTCGTCGTTGGGCAGGAAGTTGTAGATTTCCGTGACCTTGCCATCGGTGGAGATCTCGTCCATCTCGAAGGCGGCGACGTAGTCCTGCGAGAACTCACCCATGAAGGCCATGCCGTCCCAGAATTCCGGGAACTGAGTCACGGACTCATTGGAGTCGTCGTAACGGAAGACGGGGCCACCCATCGGTGCCTGGCCGCGCCCCTCGGTGAAGGTGACGAGACCGTCCCATTCCTCGGGCTGATCGCCCGGGTCGTTTCCGTACCAGATCTGCGGCTCGGTGGTGGCGGGCAGGTCGACCACGCCTGTGTTCCACGTGGAATTGTTCACCGGAGCGGCGCAGTCGAAGAACTCACCTGGTTCCTCGTTCTCGAAGTCCCACTCGTTGTAGGCCCCGCCATCGTTCGGCCCGTGGCAATACGGCCAACCGCCAGCGATCGGCTCAGATGCCACCTGCCATTCGACGTAACCCATCGGCCCGCGCTCATCGCTGTGGTTCGGAGCATCCGGACCGTACTCGCCCCATGCGAGGGCGTCAGCAACGGGGTCATATGTCATCCGGAAGGGGTTTCGAAGGCCGAAGATGTAGATCTCATCCCGCACCTTGTCTTCCGGGTATGCTTCCGGATCGTCGAGGGAGTCGAAGAAGTTCCCCTCCGGAATGGTGTAGGTCGTGCCCTCACCCGGCTCAGCGCCTTCCTCGATCTCGTCAAGCACCGAGATTCGCAGGATCGCACCCCGCAGGTCGTTGCTGTTACCCGCGCCGCGGCGGGAGTCGAGACCCGGGTTCATGCCTGGTGCGTTGTTGATCGGCGTGTACGCATCGGATCCCGGCGCGTCAGCGGGAGTGTTGTCCCCCGTCGACAGGAACAGGTTGCCGTCGTTGTCGAATGCGATGTCGGCACCGACGTGGCAGCACTGCCCGCGCTGAGCGGTGACCTTGAGGATCTCCTCCTCAGAATCGAGGTCGAAGGTCCCCTCTTCTGGGTCGAACTTGAAGCGCGACAACACGTTATAGCCGAGCCACTGATTCCAGTAGCTCTCATCTTCGCCTTCTGGCAGTTCCTCCGGCGCGCTCCCCTGTGGCGTCTGCTCAGGGTATGCAATCCCGTCATCGGTCTCGCCGGACATGTGAGTCGGGGCATACATCGTGTACACCCAGTTGTTCTCTTCGAAATCCGGATCGAGGGCGATCCCTTGCAGGCCGTCCTCCGAGTTCCGGTACACGTCCAGCTCCGCCACCTTTTCGGTGAGACCGGTCGCTGGATCGGTCAAGCGCACGACCCCGTCACGTGCGGTGTGCAGGATCTGTTTATCCGGCAACACCGCCATCCCGATCGGTTCGCCCGTGTCGCCGGTAATCTTTACCTTGTCGTAGTTGTTCCAGTCGAGTGCGGGATCGTCCGCGGCAAGAACGCTCGCGGATCCCTCGGGGTCACTTTCGCCCCCGTGGCCCGGATGTGCACTCGCTCCGGTGATCGCCAGTGGCACTATCAGTGCAGCGGCAGCCGTAACTGCTGCGGCACTTCGGGCCGGCCATCGACCGACCCCTGTCCGTCTGACCACAATCTCCTCCTTGACATTTCTGGACGCCGGAACGGTTCCGTTCTCGCGACGACATTGAGCCGTCATCTTCGGCTGTTCCAGCTTTTTTGGGCCTCTGCTGCGAGAGCCACTTGCGTGAAGACAATCGGCAGTGCCGTGCCTCACACCCAATAACCGTAACAACCCTTTCGTTCATGTCAAGGCAAAAGTCAGAATCATCGAACCGCGCTTACGTAAATTTGATACCTCGTCGGCGGGGGTTTTCATCCCACTTTTAATCCTTCCCGACGCCGCCGTTTACGCATACCATTGCGGTTTCCACGCGCCCACTTACCATCTCCCACACCTCCATAAGTTCCGTTGCAACAGGGTTCAAGGAAACCGACTCCTCGATGACCTGGCGCGCGGTCGCCAGCTCGATGCGCGCCTGCTGCTCCACTTCGGCCGGGGCCCCCGACGAGGCGAGGTGCTGGCGAATCATCGACGCGGTACTCGCGTCCATGTCGGGTCGCCCCACCAGGTGGCCGATGTGTTTCCATACCGGGAGCCGACGAGCGTGGAGCATGAGGGTCGTTGCTTTCCCCTCTCGGAGATCGGACACCTGACTTTTTCCCGTCAGCTCCTCCGGGGCGAACACTCCGAGCAGGTCATCTGCGAGCTGGAACGCCTGCCCCAACGACCGCCCCGCCGCATCGAGACCATCCAGCGCACCGCCCGGGGCCCCGGCCACCAGCCCCCCGGCCCGCAGCGGGGCTTGAAATGAGTAAAACGCCGTCTTCGCCGCCGCGGTCTGCAACGCGCGCTCGATCGAGACTTCCCACAACCCGTGCGCAGCGACGACATCATCGAGCTCTCCCGCGACGCTGACGAAGATCGTGGACCACATCAGATCGGCGAGCGCGCTGCGAACATCAGCCGGCGCCTCGATCGCCGCAATCAGGCGATGGGCCAATGCGATGGCGAGGTCACCCGCGAGGACCGCCGAGGCTTCAGCGAGATGGTCCGCCGAACGATCCTCTGCGCCTTGTTCCAGCGCAGCGCTTCGCATACTCGCCGATAGGTTCGGGGCGCCACGACGGTGGGTGTCGTGGTCGATCAAGTCGTCGTGAATCAGAAAACCCGCATGCAGGAGCTCGAACGCCGCACCAAGATGGGCAGCAGACGTCGGTTCAACGCCTCCAAAACTGTCGTGGACTGCCGTGACGAGGCGGCCGCGAAAATTCTTTCCGCCCCTGGCCGTGAGGCCCAGCTGGTCCCACAGCAACTCGTATGCCGGCCCGAAGCCGACGGCCCGTTGTGATTGTTCACGCAGAACTCCCGCGACAATCTCGTTGACGTCGGGACCTGCTTCCATCGGTACCGCGCCGGTGAATTGCGGCAGCCAGCCGCCTCTGTGCGCTTCCTTGCCCATGTCGCTGCCCTTTCAAAAACCGCCTATGGTCGAGCTTGACTCCCGCGTTGCCTACACCGCCACTTTTGTTAGACTACGCAGTCCTTGCAGCGCTAAGCAGCGGAAGATCTGCTCCCTCTACGTTCTGCTATTGTGAAACGACTAGCGGAACTTGTCCAAGTTCACCGCGATCAACGCCGATCGGTCTCTACAGCGCGGTCGGAGAGTAAAGAGGTGAGGGATATGAGCACGAGGACACAACCCGGCGATGCGGTCGCTCGGGGTCGAACGGGAATCTGGTTTATCGGCGCACGCGGTTCAGTTGCGACAACCGCAACAATCGGCTCTCTCGCAGTCACTGCCGGACTCGCCAACGACACCGGGCTCGTCAGCGAACTCGCACCGATCAACACGGCGGCCGATCCGATTCGACTGGCCGATCTCGTCATCGCGGGCTATGACCCGTCTGACGTCTCGCTCGTCGACCGGGCCGAGTCGCTCGCAGAGTCCGGTGTCTTCCCACCCGCGCTCGTCGCAGCGTTGAGAGCCGAGCTTTCCGCCGTCGACGAGCGGGTCAAATCTCCCCCGCAGGGCGCATCTCATCGGGAGACCGCCGAGGCGATCGAGCAGGACCTGCGCAACTTCCAGCACGAGCATGACCTCGCGCGCGTCGTCGTCGTTGATGTGAGCCACACCGAACCACCGGTCGAGTCTGCACCTGAACTAGCGCACCTGCACGCGCTGGAAACGGCCCTCGACGCGGGCGAATCCCCGCTGCCAGCAAGCTCATTGTACGCCTATGGCGCTTTCAAGGCTGGCTGCCCGCTCGTCGCTTTCACCCCGAGCCCCGGTCCGGCGCTAGGGGCGCTCACTGAACTCGCCGAGCGGTGCGGCGTCCCCTGGGCGGGCAGGGACGGCAAAACGGGGGAGACCCTTGTGAAAACGACCCTCGCCCCAATGTTCGCTACCCGGGCACTCAAGGTCCGCTCGTGGGCCTCGTACAACCTCCTGGGCGGCGGTGACGGCGAGACTCTGGCCGACCCGGTCGCCGTCACGAGCAAGACGGCAACAAAGGGCGCCGGCGTGGATGCGATCCTCGGCCACCATGTCGATGGTCCCCTCCGGATTGACTACGTCGAAGACATGGGTGATTGGAAGACGGCGTGGGACCACGTGTCTTTCGAGGGATTCCTCGGCACCCGGATGACGATGCAGTTCACGTGGCAGGGCTGCGACTCTGCGCTCGCCGCGCCCCTCGTGCTCGACCTGGTGCGCCTCATCGCGCGCGCCCATGAGGTCGGCGAAGTGGGGCCCGTGGCTGCCCTCGGATTCTTCTTCAAGGACCCGATTGGCGCCGCCGATCATTCCCTCAGTGGGCAATGGCAGGCGCTGAGCGAGTGGTGCGAGAAGCTGGCGCTGACGCGATGACAGAACTTCGTGATATCGCCGAACTCGTCCGCCTCCCTGCTGCGCTGACTGTGCCTGGCGACACCCTGGCGGGCGCAGCCGCTGCGGGAACGCTCTCGGGCTGGCGCCCGGTTGCCCTCGCTGCGTCGTCGATGTGCCTCTACTGGGCCGGGATGGCCCTGAATGATTTTGCCGATCGTGAGCTCGACCGGGCGGAGCGGCCCGAGCGTCCGATCCCCTCGGGCCGAGTCGCTCCATCGACGGCTCTGGGGGTAGCGAGCGGGTTGACCCTCGCAGGGATCGGGCTCGCCGGGATGACCGGACGCGAAGCTTTTACTTTCGCGCTGCCCCTCGCAGGATCTGTCTGGGCGTATGACCTCTTGGCCAAGCCGACCCTCGCTGGACCGCTCGTCATGGGGTCGGCCCGCGCGCTTGATGTGCTGCTCGGCGCCGCGGCAGCTCCCCGGCGGGCACTACCAGCGGCGCTCCTCATGGGCATACACACGACGGCGGTAACAGGCCTGAGCCGCGGCGAGGTGCACGGCTCCTCCAAGAAATCCGCCGCCGCAGCTCTCGCAACGACTGCAGCCGTCACCGCAGGCGCCGCCACCTCCGCCTTCCGTGCCACCCGGCGCGGCCCCGTTCCTCGCCTCGCGGGGGCGGCCTTTGCTGGGGCGTACGGCCTTGCCGTCGGCCGCGCCCAAGCGAACGCTGCCTCAACACCGGACGCGCAGTCGGTGCGGACGGCCACACGTCGGGGCATCCACGGCATGGTCCCTCTTCAATCCTCACTCATCGCCCAATCGGGCCGAACGCTCGTGGCCGCTGGCCTGGCAGCGGTCACCCCGCTCCTGAGAGCTGCGGCGAAGGTGGTGTCCCCCACATGACCCTGCGACTGTCCTACGGAACGAACGGTTTCAGCGATCACCGGCTCGGCGAGGCACTCACCATCATCGCAGAGCTCGGCTACGTCGGTGTCGCGCTCACCCTCGATCATCACCACTTAGATCCCTTTTCGCCGAGCATTCGATCCGATGTCGCGGCGGTGCGCCGCCAGTTGGAGGAGCTGGAGCTCGCTGTTGCGGTCGAGACGGGCGCTCGCTATCTGCTCGACCCGCGCCGGAAGCACGAGCCGACCCTCGTCTCGGAAGAGGGACGCGATATCCGGATCGATTTCCTGCGCCGCGCAATCGATATCGCCGCTGACATCGGCAGCGACGTCGTCCACCTCTGGTCCGGCGTTCTACCGGCGGGCACAACGGCCGATACGGGGTGGGAACGGCTACTCGAGGGCATGTCGCAGATCCTTCCCCACGCTGAGGAAAAAGCGGTGGACCTCGCCTTCGAGCCCGAGCCGGGCATGCTCATCGAGCGGCTTGCCGACGTGCAAGAACTTCGCGAGCGACTCGGCGAGCCCGCCCGCCTCCGCTTCACGATCGACGTGGGGCATGCCTTGTGCAACGAGGACGAATCACCCGAGGATGTCATTCGCGCCGGCGCTGATCATCTCGTCCATATTCAGATCGAAGACATGCGGCGCGGAGTACACGAACACCTGCCATTCGGCGAAGGCGAACTTGACCTCACCGCTGCGATCAGCGCGCTCCTGGAGATCGACTACCAGGGCCTTGTGTCCGTCGAGCTCGGCCGGCACGGCCCGACCGCGCCGACGACCGCTGCGGACTCGATCCGCGCGCTGCAGATGGCGATCGCGTCCGCGCAAGACCAGCATGAGCGACTACTAGGGAGGCAATAACGTGACTACCCCGACCGGACCCGTCACCGATCTACTCTCCGACCAGGCGCAGCAACGGCTCACGGAGATGGTCGAAGCCATCGAGCAGGAACCCCGGGCTATCGATACCCTCTTTCCGGCCGCCGCTCGGGAGGTCGGCCGCGGCGCCATCGATGAGTCCGATCCCGGCGGGATGCTGGGCCCAACGCTGGACGACGCCGTTCGGGGCGTACTGCTCACCGCGCTACGCCGATCCGAAACCGACCCCTCACAGCTCTTGCGCCGGGTGTCGGATCTATATCGCTTCGGTGATAGCGACGAGCGGCGCGCGATCCTTCGCAATCTGCACGAGCTCGGCCTGAGTGCCGACGCGGCGCCCCTCGTGGAGGACGCGGTGCGGACCAATGATACTCGGCTGATCGGCGCGGCGATGGGCACCTGGGCCGGGCATCACCTGGCTGTCTCCCCGTGGCGCCACGGAGTTCTCAAATGCCTCTTCACCGGGGTTCCGCTGGCCGCGGTGGACAACCTGAAGGCGCGTGCCGATGCCGAACTCGCCCGGATGGTCGCCGACTTCTGCCGTGAACGCGTCGCTGCAGGTCGCGACATCCCACCTGACGCGGCTCGCGTTTTTGCGCTTTTCCCCGACGTTCTCGAGCAGTACCCCGACGTCGCCGCCGCGGGCGGTTCGGCCGACCTTTGACCACCACGATTAGGAGCAACCACATGCGCATCTTCGACCCTCACATCCACATGACCTCCCGCACGACGAACGATTACGAAGCCCTCGCTGCCGCCGGGGTCCGGGCCCTCGTTGAGCCTGCCTTTTGGCTCGGGCAGCCCCGCACGAGCGTGGATTCGTTCATTGACTACTTCGACAGCCTGCTCGGCTGGGAGCGCTTCCGCGCCTCGCAGTTCGGAATCGCCCACCATTCGACCATCGCGCTCAACCCGAAAGAGGCGAATGACCCGCGCTGCGTGGGAATCCTCGACGTTCTCCCCCGCTACCTGGCCAAGGATGGCGTCGTCGGCGTGGGCGAGGTCGGTTTCGATTCCATGACCGACGCCGAGGAGGACGTGTTTCGCCGTCAGTTGGAGCTCGCGATCGAGCACGGACTTCCGGCGATGGTCCACACTCCTCACCGAGACAAAGCGGCGGGGACGAAGCGCACTTTGGATCTCGTGCAGCAGACGAACATCGAACCGGGCATGGTCGTGGTCGACCACCTCAACGAAGTGACGGTCGAGATGGTCAAGGAGTCTGGGTGCTGGATGGGCTTTTCCATCTATCCAGACACGAAGATGGACCCGCACCGGATGG
>JAJYRV010000054.1 GCA_021793935.1 Actinomycetes bacterium
TCGCTTGGGCAAACGCCGGAAAGATCGGGTTGGTGAGCTCGGGGATGATGAGCCCGATCAGGCCTTGACGGCGTTGGGAGGAGCGCTCCGGACGGTTGTATCCGAGGACGTCGAGAGCCGCGAGGACCTGCCGCCGGGCAGTGGAAGACACGCCGGGTTTACCGTTGATCACCCGGGAAACGGTGGCCGTGCTCAAGCCGGCGTGCTGCGCGATGTCCGTCAGCCGCGTCTTGTGTTGATCTGCTCCCACTGCCACCTCCCTACGCTGCGTCGATTGGCTCCTCCCATCTTGGCCCAGGACGCACCCCATTGCAAAGTCTCTGTAATTTTCTGTAAATCTTGCAATTCTTACATTTCTGGGTACTCTAAGGAGCGCCCGCCGGTGTGTGAGCCGGGAGGACTGAAAACATTTAGGAGCCCCAATGAAGCGGTCGCTTCTTGCCGCAGGAGTCGCGGCATCATTGTTACTAGTAGGTGCGTGTGGATCGGCCTCCGACGCGCCCCCCGAACCCGCCGACGATGCAGCCGACACGTCCGCCCAGGCCGGCGAGGCCGAGGCGGACGGGGAGGCTGCCTCCGCCGGAAGTCTCGACGTGTGGACCGATGACACGCGCCTGAGCGTGCTAGAAGGAGCTGCGGCGGACTTTGAAGCGGAGACCGGTGTCTCAGTGAATCTCATTGAAAAGGATTTCGGCGATATCCGGGACGACTTCGTGGCGATGCAGCCCAGCGGCGAGGCGCCCGACGTTATCGTCGGCGGTCACGACTGGCTCGGCGTCCTGGTCACCAACGGCGTCCTGGCGCCGATCGAGTTCGCCGATATCGTTGACGATTTCAACCCCGCCGCGATCCAGGCAGTGACGTATAACTCGACCACCTACGGCCTTCCGTATGCGGTGGAGAACATTGCCCTACTTCGCAACGACGATGTCACCGAGGCCGACATCCCCGACACGTTCGACGAGCTCATCGACCTCGGCAAGAGCCTCGAGACCACATATCCGGTCATGATTCAGCAGGACGCGGCCGAGGGCGACCCCTACACCGTGTATCCGGTCCAGACCTCCTTCGGGGCGCCGGTCTTCACCACCGACGAGGACGGCAACTACACCAGCGAGCTCGGGATGAGCGGGGAGGCGGGAGAAGCCTTCGCCGACTACCTCAAGAAGCTCGGCGACGACGGTGTTCTCAACCCGAGTAACGGATACGACGAAGTGCTCAACGCATTCATCGAAGGGGAGACGGGATTCATCATCGGCGGCCCGTGGATGATCGCGGACATTAAGGAGGCGGGGGTGAACGTATCCGTGCATCCGATCCCCAGCGCCGGCGGGGAGGCGGCCCAACCATTCCTCGGTGTGCAAGCATTCTTCATCAATGCCGATGCGGAGAACCCGATTGCTGCCAATGAATTCGTCGTGAATTATCTCGCCAGCGAGGAGATCCAACTCTCCCTCTACGACGCGGGTGACCGCACTCCCGCCCTGACGGCAGCCGCGGAGGAAGTCGCGAGCGACCCTCTGCAGGAAGGGTTCGCCCTCGCCGGCGAGAACGGGGCGCCGATGCCCGCGATCCCGGAGATGGCCTCGGTCTGGGAGTTCTGGGGCTCTGCCTCCATCGGAATCGCCTCCGGCCAGGGCGATCCCGGGGAATTGTGGAACACGATGATCGACAACGTGGAGAACTCTTTCGAATGACCCCTCCGGTCCTGGTGCCCGCTTCCGTGCGCGCACCAGGACCGGCCAAAGGAGCCACAGGTGACTTCTGACATCGCCGCACGGACGCCCAGAGCGCCCCGGGGCAACCGAGAATCGCACGCCCGAAACTACGGACCCGGTTTCTGGGTCAAGCTGATCCTCCTGGGCCTGATCAATGCGATCGGCCTGTACGGGATCTACCTTGCCCTTGCCGCCGGCCACGTCGGCTTGACGCTCATGATGGTCGCGATCGTCGTCGTGGTGGACGTGGTGTACTTCCTCCCCTCGGCGCGGGCAGTGCCGATGAAGTACCTCCTCCCGGGGCTCATCTTCCTGTTCGTCTACCAGATCTTCGTCATCGGGTACACCGCCTACACGGCTTTCACGAACTACGGAGATGGCCACAACTCCACCAAAGAGGTCGCGATCGCGAGCATCCTTCGCGAGCATGAAGTGCGGGTTCCGGATAGTCCCACCACTGCGATCTCGGTGGTTGACGACGGCGAGTCCCTCGGCTTCGCCTACGTCGACCCGGCCGGCACCGCTGTCGTCGGCTACCCCAATGAGCCCTTCTCCCCCGCCCCCGACGCCGAGGTCTCGGACGCACGCGTCACGGCCGTACCGGACGCGCAGGTGCTGACCTTCGCGGAGATCTCCAACCGCGGCCGGGAAGTGACCGACATCCGCGTCCCGATCAGCGCAGACCCCCAGGCGGGTTCGATGCGCACCGCGGACGGCTCTCGAGGGTTCCTCGCGCACTCGAAGATGGAGTACGACGAGAATTCGGACACGCTGACGAATACCGAAACCGGTCAGGTCTTCACCCCCAATGCGCGCGGCAACTTTGAATCCGCGGACGGCGAGATCATCACCCCCGGGTGGAAGGTCGGCGTCGGGTGGGAGAACTTCACCACGATCTTCACCGGCGGCAAACTCACCGGCGAGTTCTTCGGAGTCCTCACCTGGACGGTCGTCTTCGCGCTCGGGTCAGTCCTCACCACGTTCGCCCTCGGGCTCGCGCTCGCGATGCTATTCAATCACCCACGGATGAAAGGGCAACGACTCTACCGGGCTCTCCTCATCCTTCCCTACGCCTTCCCCGGGTTCCTCTCCGCGCTCGTCTGGTCGGGCATGCTCAACCAGAGCCACGGGTTTGTCAATAACGTGCTCCTGTTCGGCGCCAACATCCCCTGGCTCCTGCACCCGTTCTGGGCGAAAGTCTCCATCCTCGGTGTCAATCTCTGGCTCGGTTTTCCGTACATGCTGCTCATCTCGATGGGGGCGCTGCAGTCGATCGATCCGCAGGTCTACGAGGCCGCCAAAATCGACGGCGCGAGCCCATGGCGCCAAACCCGGGCGCTGACGCTGCCGCTGCTGATGATCTCGACCGCGCCGCTGCTCATCAGTTCATTTGCCTTCAACTTCAATAACTTCAACCTCATCTACATGCTCACCCGCGGCGGCCCCAAGGACTTGAGCTCCACCACCGGCTCCGGGGTGGGTGCAACGGACATCCTCGTCACCTACACCTACAAGGTCGCCTTCAGCGGCGGGCTGCAACAACATGGGCTAGCCTCCGCGATCTCCATCCTCATCTTCATCATCGTGGCGACCATCTCCGTGCTCAGTTTCCGACAGACCAAACGACTGGAAGAGGTGGTCTAATGTCGTGGTTTCGCGATGTCGGCTGGCGGCACCTCGCTGCTGTCACCGCTGTCATTTACGCGGTCTTCCCCCTCATCTACGTCCTCTCCGCTTCGCTGTCGGCCTCCGGGCGCCTGGGGGACAATCGCCTCTTTCGCACCATCTCCCTGGCGAACTACCAAGAACTGTTGACGTCGGGGAACTATCCCTACCTCGCGTGGTTCACCAATACGCTCATCATCGGTCTGACGACGTCGATGATCACGGTTTTCATGGGGTCGGCCGCCGCCTATGCGTTCTCACGGTTCCGGTTCACCGGCCGCCGAGCCGGTCTTGCCTCCCTGCTCGTGATCCAGATGTTTCCGCAGCTGCTCGCGTTCGTTGCGATCTTCCTCCTGCTGCTGACGTTCCGCGACGTCTTTCCCGTCATCGGGCTCAATACTCGGCTCGGGTTGATCCTCGTCTACTTGGGCGGCGCGTTGGGCGTCAACACGTTCCTCATGTACGGCTTCTTCAACACCGTCCCCCGAGAGATCGACGAAGCGGCGAAGATCGACGGCGCCTCTCATTCCCGAATCTTTCTGACCATCGTGCTCCGCCTCGTCGCCCCCGTGCTCGCCGTGGTCGGGCTGCTGTCCTTCGTGGGCACGTTCAGCGAATACCTCATCGCCTCCCTCGTGCTCCAGGATGTTCCGAAGCAGACCCTGGCAGTAGGGTTGTTTCAATTCATTTCCCAGCAACACAGCGAACGGTGGGGCATGTTCGCAGCCGGGTCGATCCTCGCTGCGATTCCCGTGGTCGTCCTGTTCCAATTCCTGCAACGATACATCGTCGCGGGGCTGACATCCGGCTCAGTGAAAGGCTAGAGACATGTGGGCTCATCATGACGGTAGCGACCTCTACCTCACCCCAGGTCACCACACACTCGGCGGGGAGGCGACGGTACGAATCCGGGTCGCCCACGGGGCCCCGATCACCGTCTGGGTGCGCACAGTGGAAGACGGCGAGCCGCGATTCACGGCAGCCGACCCCCTTGGCACCTCCCATGGGGAGCAATGGTTCGAGGCGACGATCCAGGTACGCAACCCCGTCACGAACTATCGCTTCCTGCTCACCACCAGCGAGGCCGGGTCGCCGCCGCTATACGCCTGGGTCAACGGCACCGGCATCCACCTCCGGGACGTTTCCGACGCCCACGATTTTCGCCTCACCGTGCACGAACCGGCTCCAAGGTGGGCGCGTGAAGGCGTTCTTTACCAAATCTTCCCCGACCGCTTCGCGACCACGGGCGCGGCGACCTCGGGCGGCCGCAGCCTTCCCGAGTGGGCGATCCCCCGCCAATGGGAGGATCCGGTGGCGCCGGCGTGGCCGGAAACCTCCCACGAATACTTCGGCGGAGACCTGCCCGGCATCACCGCCCACCTGGACTATCTGCACGAGCTCGGCGTGACCGGGGTGTACCTCACGCCGATCTTCCCCGGCGCCTCGAACCACCGCTACGACGCCTCGACCTTCACCGAGGTCGACCCCCTCCTCGGCGGGAACGCGGCACTCGCCGAACTCTCGGCCGCGCTCCACGCCCGGGGTATGCAGATCGTCGGCGACCTCACCACCAACCACACGGGAAACTCCCACGAGTGGTTCCGCCGGGCCCAACGCGACCCAGAGAGCCCCGAGCACTCGTTCTACTACTGGACCGAGGCCGGTTACGAATGCTGGCTCGGTGTCCAGACCCTCCCGAAGCTCAACTACCACTCCCGTGACCTGTGGGACCGGTTCATCCACGGGCCCGATTCCGTCGTCGGGAAATGGTTACAGCCGCCGTACCACCTCGACGGCTGGCGAATCGATGTTGCGAACATGACCGGCCGGCGCCTCGGCGACGACTTCGCCCACGAGGTCGCCCGCACCGTTCGCGCCACGGCGACCGACCTCAACCCGGAAGCGCTCGTCGTCGGGGAACACTTCCACGATGCCACGAGCGATGTGCAGGGCGACGGTTGGCACGCGAACATGAACTACACCGGCTTCACCCGGCCGTTGTGGGCGTGGCTCGCCCACGACGGGGGCGACCGGCAATTCCTCGGGGTGCCCGCCGCCATTCCCCGGTTGCCGGGGCGCGAGGTGGTCGCGACGATGAACGACTTCCTCGCCCAGATCCCCTGGCAGGTTCGCCAGGCCCAGTGGAACATGCTCGGCTCGCACGACACCGCGCGGATCCGCACCGTCGTGGGCTCGAACGAGCGGCTCATCGTCGCCGCGGCGGCGCTGCTGACCCTGCCGGGCACGCCGGTGATCTTCGCCGGCGATGAGCTCGGCGCCGAGGGCATCAACGGCGAGCACTCTCGCACCCCCATTCCCTGGGGCCGGGAAGAACAGGTCAACCCACTCGTGCTCGGTGCCTACCGCGACCTCATCCGCGTGCGCCGCAGCGAACCTGCCCTCACCGGCGGCGGGCACCACTGGGTGTTGGTTGACGACGACGCCCTCGGCTTCGTGCGCGAGGATTCCCACTCCCGGGTGTTGGTCGTGCTCACCCGGGCGGCCTTCGACGGGCACCTTCACGTTCCCGGCGCTCCCCTCGACCTCGCGCGCGCCGGCCAGCTGTTCAACTCCGGGCAAATGCACGCGGTGGTCGCGGGCGCACCCGGGAACGGGGAAACCCTCGCAGTTTCCTGCGAGGGCTCCTGCCCGCCGGGATCGGCAGTGGCGATTCAGGCCGGCGGCCCGGCCGCGGTCATCTGGCGGTTCGCGTAGGCTACTTCCGCTTGCGAGCGGCGCGGGCCACGCGGCGGCGTTCCTCCCGGTTCCCGCCGGAAGCGGCGCCGGCCCGCGGGCGAGCGGTCTGCCCCGACCCGGCCCCGTCGCTCGAGGAGTAGCTGAGGTTCTGGGGTTCCGCAGGCACCTCCAGACCCAGCGCGTCCACTTCCGCTGCAACGGGCGCGGGCGTCTTCCCGCCCGCCTTCTTCCCCTGCGCGCGGTTCGCTGCGCCCTTCTTGCCCTGCGCCGGGGTTCGGGCGGTCTCCTGCGCCCCGGCGGGCACGCCCGCGCCGCCGGCCTCCGCGGCTGCTCCGTTCGGTGAGGTGAGGCGAGTGATGGGAGTCTCCTCCTGGTCCTCCTTGCGTTTCACCTCGATGTTGAACAGGTAGCCCACGGTCTCTTCCTTGATGGCCTCGGCCATCGCGAGGAACATCTGGTGGCCGTCGTTGCGGTACTCCACCAGCGGGTCACGTTGGGCCATCGAGCGCAGCCCGATCCCGTCCTTGAGGTAGTCCATCTCGTACAGGTGCTCCCGCCACTTGCGGTCGAGCACGGAAAGCAGGATCCGGCGCTCGAGTTGGCGCATGATCTCCGGGGTGAGCTCCTCCTCCCGGTTCTCGTAGGCAACCCTCGCGTCCGCGACTAGCTCGGTGATGAGATCCTCCGCGCTCAGGCGCATGAGGCCACCGGCCTCCTCCATCACTTCCTCGGCCGTGATCGAGACGGGGAACACCTGGCGCAGTTCGCGCCACAGGTGGTCCAGATCCCAGTCGTCTGGGGAGCCCAGCGTCGCGCCGCGCACGATGTTGACGACGACCTGGTCGATCCATTCCTCGATCATGGGTTCGACGTCTTCACCTTCGAGGATCTCACGCCGTTCGTGGTAGACCCACTTGCGCTGCTCGGTGAGCACGTCGTCATATTTGAGCACGTTCTTGCGGATCTCGACGTTACGATCCTCGATCTTCGACTGCGCACCCTCGATCGTGCGGGTGACGAGCTTCGATTCCAGCGGCAGGTCATCGGGATAGGTGGAGCCGATGAACCGCTCGGCGAACCCGCTCGCGAACAGGCGCATGAGTTCGTCCTCGAGGGAGAGGTAGAACCGCGATTCCCCGGGGTCGCCTTGGCGCCCGGAGCGCCCCTGCAACTGGTTGTCGATCCGGCGCGACTCGTGGCGCTCGGTTCCGACCACGTAGAGCCCGCCCAGTTCCACGACCTCGTCGTGCTCGTGCTTGACGGAGGCTTTCGCGTCTTCGAGCGCCTGCGGCCACGCGGCCTCGTACTCCTCCGGGGTCTCCACCGGGTCGAGGCCCTTCTTCGCGAGGGCATCGATAGCGATGTGCTCGGCGTTCCCGCCGAGCATGATGTCGGTACCGCGGCCCGCCATGTTCGTTGCGACCGTGACGGCACCCTTGCGACCCGCCATCGCGACGATCGCCGCTTCCCGCTCGTGGTGCTTGGCGTTGAGCACCTCGTGGGGCACGCCGCGCTTCTTCAGCATCTTCGACAGGTATTCGGACTTCTCCACGCTCGTGGTGCCCACGAGCACCGGTTGGCCCTTGGCGTGGCGCTCGACGATGTCGTCGACGACGGCGGCGAACTTCGCCTCTTCGGTCTTGTACACCAGGTCCGGTTGGTCGACGCGGATCACCGGCCGGTGTGTGGGGATCGGCACGACCTCGACCTCGTAGGTGGAGTTGAACTCGGCCGCTTCCGTCTTCGCGGTACCGGTCATCCCGGCGAGTTTGTCGTACAGGCGGAAGTAGTTCTGCAACGTGATCGTCGCGAAGGTTTGGTTCTCCGCTTTGATCGATGCCCCTTCCTTCGCCTCGATCGCCTGGTGCATCCCCTCGTTGTAGCGCCGCCCGGGCAGGATCCGGCCGGTGTGCTGGTCAACGATGAGCACCTCTCCCTTGAGGACGACGTAGTCCTTATCCCGGGAGTACAGTTCCTTCGCCTTGATCGAGTTGTTGAGGAAACCGATCAGCGGGGTGTTGAGCGATTCGTAGAGGTTCTCGATGCCGAGGTAATCCTCGACCTTCTCGATCCCGGGCTCGAGCACACCGACGGTGCGCTTGACCTCATCGACCTCGTAGTCCTCATCCTTCCGGAGCCGGCGGGCGACCCTCGCGAACTCGGTGTACCACTTGTTCACGTCCCCGGAGGCGGGCCCGGAGATGATGAGCGGGGTCCGTGCCTCGTCGATGAGGATCGAGTCCACCTCATCCACGATCGCCATGTTGTGCCCGCGCTGCACGCAGTCCTCGAGCGACAGCGCCATGTTGTCGCGCAGATAGTCGAACCCGAACTCGTTGTTCGTTCCGTAGGTGATGTCGGCCGCGTACTCCTCGCGCCGCTGGGCCGGGCGCTGCCCGGAGACGATCGTGCCCACGCTCAGTCCCAGGAAGCGATAGATCCGGCCCATGAGTTCGGCCTGGTACTTCACCAGGTAGTCGTTGACGGTGATGACGTGCACGCCTTTGCCGGTGAGCGCGTTGAGATAGGAGGGCATCGTGGCCACCAGCGTCTTACCTTCACCGGTCTTCATCTCCGCGATCGCGCCCGTGTGCAGGGCCGCGCCGCCGATGATCTGCACGTCGTAGGGCCGTTGCCCGATCGTGCGTACCGCTGCTTCGCGGACGACGGCGAACGCCTCGGGCAGGAGACCATCCAGCGTGGCGCCGTCCGCAAGCCGGGCCTTGAACTTCTCGGTCTCCCCTTGAAGCTCGCCGTCGCTGAGCGCCTGCATATCTTCTTCGAGCCGGTTCACCTGTTCGGCGAGACCTTGCAAGCGCCGGAGGGTTTTCCCTTCACCAATGCGCATGATCCTGTCGAGAATCGACACGGGCTCTCTTCTCCTCGTTTGATAACCGCGTGACCGGCCGATCACGCGCCTACCATGGTACGTGAGATCACCGGCGCGGGCACTTTTCCGCTCCTGCGCTTCACGATGCGCGTAACTATCGGTTCCTCCCATGGAACTGGCGGCGCCAGCACCGTCGCTCGCGCCGCCAGGAAGGGGAGGGTCTATCCGGCTACGGAGTTGGTTTCCACCGCGAGGCGAATCACCCCGTACGTCCACCCATGGCGGTGGTACACCACGCAGGGCTGGCTCGTTTCCTCGTCGATGAAGAGGAAGAACGGGTGCCCCACGAGTTCCATTTCAGTCAGGGCCTGGTCGACGCTCATCGGCGTGGTCTGATGCACCTTTTGCCGGATGACCACCGGGGAGTCCCCCAGCTGGGTTTCGATCGCCACGCCGGGCTCGGTCGGCACCGCGGGAGCCTGTTCCTCCTCCACCGGGGCGGGCTCGGCGTCCGGCATGAGATCCTCGGGCAGCTCCTGAGGGATCGGCACGGCCGCGCGGCGGTGGTGCTGCTTGCGCCGGTCTCGGGCGCGGCGTAATCGTTCGAGTAATTTGGTGGTCGCAAGATCCAACGCGGCATACCGATCGGATGCGCTTGCCTCGGCGCGCACCACGGGCCCTTTGGCACGGACGGTAAGTTCAACACGTTCGGCTCGATCCGCGAGCCTCGGGTTCTTTTCATGGGTAATTTCCGCGTCCACTCGCTGCGCGTAGGGAGAGAGCT
>JAJYRV010000055.1 GCA_021793935.1 Actinomycetes bacterium
CCTGTTCGGTGATGACCGCGCGCGGGGAGTCCGCGGCGTGCGCGGAGATTTCCAACCCTCGGTTCATCGGCCCGGGGTGCATGATGATCGCCCGTTCGCCCAGGCGTTGGGCCCGGGCGTTGTCGAGCCCGTAATACCGGGCGTATTCCATCGCGGAGGGGAAGAACCCGCGGTCGCTCATCCGCTCGGCCTGCACCCGGAGCATCATGATCGCATCCGGGCGGGCATCCACGGCCTCATCGAGGTTGTAGGAGACCTTCGCGGGCCAGTTCGCGACCCGGGCGGGCAGGAGCGTGGGCGGAGCGACGAGGGTGACGTTCGCGCCGAGCGTGTGCAGCAGGTCGACGTTCGAGCGGGCGACTCGGGAATGCAGCACGTCACCGACGATGGTGACGTTGACGCCGTCGAGATCGGTGCCGTGTGCTGCCGCGTCCTCCCCGTCGCCGATGAGGTGGCGCCGAATGGTGAACGCGTCGAGCAACGCCTGGGTCGGGTGTTGGTGCGTGCCGTCCCCGGCGTTGACGACCCCCGCGTCGATCCACCCCGAGGTGGCGAGGCGTTCCGGTGCGCCGGAGGCGCTGTGGCGGATGACGACGGCGTCCGCGCCCATAGCTTGCAGGGTCTGGGCGGTGTCCTTCAGGGACTCCCCCTTGGAGACCGAGGATCCCTTGACGGAGAAGTTGATGACGTCCGCCGATAGCCGCTTGGCGGCCGCTTCGAAGGAGATCCGGGTGCGGGTGGAGTCCTCGAAGAACAGGTTGACGACCGTCTTGCCGCGCAGCGCGGGGAGCTTCTTGATCTCCCGGCCCTGGGTCTGGGCCATCGTCGCCGCGGTATCGAGCACGCCGATGGCCTCGTCCCGGGAGAGGTCCTTCGCCGAGAGAAGGTGTTTCATGAGAGCACCACCGAATCTTGCCCGTCGAACTCCTCGAGCTTCACGGTGACGCGCTCGGTGCGGGCGGTGGGCAGGTTCTTGCCGATATAGTCCGCGCGGATGGGCAACTCCCGGTGGCCGCGGTCGACGAGCACCGCGAGCTGGACCGCCTGGGGGCGGCCGATGTCGGAGATCGCATCGAGCGCGGCCCGGATGGTGCGCCCGGAGAACAGGACGTCGTCGATGAGCACGATCACCGCGCCATCGATGCCTTGGGGCGGGATCCGGGTGGGGGTGAGCGCCCGGGTGGGGTTCTGGCGCAGGTCGTCGCGGTGCAACGTGATGTCGATCGTGCCCACGAGGGAGTCGGGATCTTTGGCGGTATCCTCCGCGGCGAGGATCCGGGCACCGATCCGCTCCGCGAGGAAGACTCCACGGGTCGGGATGCCCAACAGGATGATGTTCTCCGCGCCCTTGTTCCGTTCGAGGATCTCGTGGGAAATGCGCGTGAGGGCCCGCGAAATATCACTTTTCGCGAGCAGTTCGGTTCCGGAGTTCATCCGGCGCCTCCTTCCCCGCCTCACGGGACGGGCTTAAAGGTTCGCTGCCGAGATCTCACTTTACCGCCTCCCCGCCCTCCCCCGCGGCGACGCGCAACTCTTTTCCCGTGATCGCACCCACACTAGGGCAGCGCCCCCTCGGGATCGATGAGCCCGGCGAGGACCTGCACCAACGCACCCGGGGCGACCTCGGGTGGGAGGGCTTCCAGGGTGGCCATCACCTCGGCGAGGTCCTCGGGCAGTCCCTGCGCTGCGATCTGCTTGACGATCCCGAGGTTTCCCCGCGGTGCAGGTTTTCCCCGGACGGCCTCGGCCGCGGCGGTGATCGCTGCGGTGAGGTCATCGATGACGTCGGCCGTCACCGGCGTGAGGGTCAGGTGCGCCGAGCGCGGGAGGTTGCCGAAGGCGGGCTGGGCCTGGGCGAGGAAACCGCGGTCCTTGAGCGCGTCGATGAAGTTGAACGGATCGACCGCGTCCGGGCCCGGCTCGCTCGTCACCGCGATCAACGGCCCGAAGGGTTCCCCCACGATCCGCAGACCCGGCAGGCCGACGAGGGTGCGCGTGAGGTGGTCGGTCGCGCCCGCGATCCGCTCCACCGCATTCCGGTACCCCGCGATGCCGAGCCGGTTGATGACCGCCCACGCCGCGGCGAGGGCGGTCGCGGAGCGGCTGCCGAGCATCGTCGGGTTGACCACGGGGTATCCGGGCCACTCGACGCAGGCGAAATACTGCGCCTGGTGGTGCTCCCGGCCGCGGTAGAGGACGACGGAGGCCCCCTTGGGGGCATACCCGTATTTGTGGGCGTCCAAGGAGATGGACCGCACCCCGCGCACGCGGAAGTCCCAGGCCGGCGGCTCCTGCGGATAGAACGGCAGCACGAACCCGCCCACGCACGCATCCACGTGCACGGGGATGCCGCGCTCGGCCATCGCCGGGGCGATCGTTTCGACGTCGTCGATCGTGCCGATGGGATAGTTCGGGGCCGAGAGCACGACGAGCGCCGGCGGGTTCCCCGCGGCGATGAGGTCATCCACCCTCGCGAGGAGCGCCCCGGCCGGTACCGTCCCGGTCTCGGGATCGACGTCGACGGCGCTCATCGTCAGCCCGAAATACTCGCACCCTTTGTGGAACGCGGCGTGGGCGGTCGTGGGGGCGACCAGGGTGGGCGCACCGGCCTCGCCGTGGGCGGCCCGCCACACCTCCCGGGCGCTCTTGACGGCGAGGAGGCAGGATTCGGTGCCCCCGCTCGTCACCGAGCCCACGACGTCCTCGTCGCCGTTCGTGAGCTGGCGAGCGAAGGCGATGATGTCCCGTTCGAGGACGGCCACCGAACCGAAGGTCGTTGGGTCGAGGCCGTTGACGGGCAGGAACGCCGTAGTGGCGCCGGTGATGAGTTCGTCCAGGCCCGCAATGCCCGGGTCGTAGACATAGGAGAGGACCCGGCCCCCGTGGGTGGGGGGATCGAGTTCCCGCAGGCCGTTGAGCCGCTTGAGAATCTCGTGGGTCGTAGCGGCTGTTTCACTATCCATGTGTGTCCCTATCTCGTGAGTGTGTATCGGCGCAGCGGGATGAGCCCGAGGAGGGCGAGCGCCGCGGGAAGGGCGCTGATGATCACGATGACTCCCCCGAGGGCGCTCGGGGGTTGCGCGGCCACCTGCGCGCCGGTGGAGGAGACGAAGCCGGTGAGGCCGAGCACTACGAGCGCCGCTGTGGGCCCAAGGGCCATTCCCGCGGTTTCCCCGGCGGTCCACACCCCGGAGATGATGCCGCCCCGATCCTCGCTCCCCCCGGCCCGATCCGCAGCGATGACGTCGGGAAGCATCGCGAGCGGGTAGAGCTGCATCCCCGCGTAGCCGACGCCGGCGATCGCCACGGAAGCGTATACCCACGCCCCGGCGTGGAGGAACAGCAGCATCATCGAACCCGCCCCCGCGGCGAAGACGAGGGTCGCGGCGGCGAAGGCGCGGCGCTTGCCGATCCGATCCGCGAGCCGGCGGGCCAGGGGCATGAGCGCGAGGGCGGGGGCGACGAGGGCGACGAACAGGATGCTCGCCGCCCCCTCGTTGCGGAGGATATAGGTGGCGAGGTAGGGAGCAGCGGCGAGCATCGTGCCCGCGGCCAAGGCTTGTAGGACGAAGGCGGCGAGGAGCGGGGGGAGGTGCCGGCTTTCCCGCACCGCGCTCACGGCGTTGCGAAACACCCGCGGGGCGTTGAACGCCGCCGCCCGGATCTGCGTGCCCAGGCCGCCGGCCGCGGGCACCGGTTTCGGGGTGGTGAGGAAGGTGGCGATGATCATCCCCGCGCCGAGGGCAGCTCCGGCCACTGCCCCCATCACGAGGTAGCCCCGGTGCGCCCCGCCCGCGGCGTCGCGCAGCACGGGCCCTCCCCCGCCGAAGGCGAGGATCGCGATGGCGAGCACCGCGATGCGCGGGGCGACGAACGCGGTGCGCGCCCTCGGCGTGCCCGCGAGTTCGGCGGGCAGGGAGATGTAGGGCACTTGGAACATCGAGAACGCGGTGGTGGCGATGATGAACGTGACGATCACCCAGATCCCGGCGGCGGTCGAGGAGAGGTGGGCGGGGGCGGCGAAGACGAGGAAGAAACACACCGGGAGCGTGACGGCGCCGGCGAGCATGACCGGGCGACGAGACCCGCGGCGGCGCGCATCGGCGTCGGAGAAATTCCCGATGAAGGGATCGATGACGACGTCCCAGATCTTCGGGATCGTCACGATGAGGCCGGCGAGGAGGGCGGCCACGCCGAGCGTGTCGGTGAGGTAGTAACTGAGCACGAGCCCGGGAAGCACGCCGAACCCGCCGGTGCCGACCGAACCGATCGCGTAGCCGACCACCTCCGTGCGGGTGGCCGCGGCTGTTGATTGCGTCATTGCAACTCGCTAATGATTAGGGCTTCATCTCCATGATCCGGGCGAGGAGGCCGTTGATGAATGCGGGAGATTCGTCCGTGGATAATTTCGTTGCCATCGCGACCGCTTCGTCGATCGCGACGGCGTCGGGGATCTCGTCGCTGAACAAGATCTCCCACGTTCCCAGGCGCAGGATCGCCCGGTCGACCACGGGCATCCGGGGCAGGGTCCAGCCGTGGGAGTAGGTCGTGAGGTGTTCGTCGATCTGCCCGAGTTCGGCGCTGACCCCCTCGGCGAGGGTGACGGCGTACTGCGGCAGGGCGACCTCGTGTCCGGGGTATTCGAGCCGTTCGCGGAGCACCTCGAGGATGATCTCATCGAGGTGGGCCGGCTGCTCCCCGTTGCTGCGGTTCAGCGCCCGGGTGTCTGCTTCGTACAGTAAGTCGATGGCGCGTTTGCGCGCCCGGGAACGGGCCCTCACTAGTCGGTCGCGCGGCTGAGGTATTCACCCGAGCGGGTATCCACCCGGATCTTGGTGCCGATGTCGACGAAGAGCGGGACCTGCACCTCGTAGCCGGTTTCCACGGTGGCCGGTTTGGTGCCCGCGTTGGAGCGGTCGCCCTGCAGGCCCGGTTCGGTGAAGGTGATTTCTAGGGTGACGGCAGCGGGTAGGTCGATGTAGAGCACTTCGCCCTCGTACATCGCCAGCGTTGCGTTCGCCCCTTCCAGGAGGTAGTTCGCGGCCTCGCCGACGAGGTCCTCGCTGACGTTGAGCTGGTCGTAGTCGCTCGTGTCCATGAAGACGAAGTCCGTGCCGTCGCGGTACAGGTACTGCATTTCCCGGCGGTCGACGTTGGCGGTGTCCACCTTGACGCCGGCATTGAAGGTTTTCGAAACGACCTTCCCGCTGGGAATGGCCTTGAGTTTGGTTCGCACGAAGGCCGGGCCCTTCCCAGGCTTCACGTGCAGGAACTCCACGACGGACCAGAGCTGCCCCTCGAGATTGAGCACCATGCCGTTTTTGAGGTCGTTTGTGGTTGCCACAGATCGCCTTTCTTCAAGTAAGAATCGAACCACACCCAGCGTAGCGGCTTATCCCGCGCCGGGCAGCGCGGCGAGCACGGCCCGCCCGATGAGGCCGATCACACCGGCCCACAGCATCGAAGCGAGAGTGCCGATAATGAATAGCTCCGAGACGTCCCGCGCGTTGGGAACCCCGGAGGCCTTGAGCAGTTCCGGGAACCGGCCGAGACCCTTGATCGCGACGATGACGGCGATTCCCGCGGGGTAGCCGGCGAGGATGGAGATCGTCATCGCGAGCCGCTCGAGGATCCCGATCCACGCTCCGCCGCGGAGCAGGGCGGACTGCCCCTCCGATTCTAAGATCGCCTCCGATCCGCTCTTGCGGATCCGGCGCAGGAATCCGCCCACGAGCGGCCAGCCCACCAGGGGCGACAGTAGGCACGCGATGGTCCACGTGGCCACCTCTGCGATCATTTGCCCTCCTCCAGGCGGTCGAACAGACTGATGAGCAACGGCATCGCTGCCTGGGTCTCGTACCACATCGCCGCGCGGAGCCGGTTGCTCACGGCGGCGGGTGAGATGTCGAGTCTACGCGCGACCTCCGCCTGGGTCGGGGCCAGGTCCCCGCCCGAGAGGTGGTCGATGACCTCCCAGCCCGCGGCGCTGCGCCGGCGTTGGACCTGGCCGATGAGTTGGGCGAGCCCCTGCGCGTGGGCGGCGACCTCCGCGCGGGCCGGGTCGTCGCCGGCGGCCACGACGACGAGGGGCATCGGCACGCTTTTGCTTCGCGCCTTCTCCACGGCCTCCCGCGCGGCGATATAGGCGGGGCCGGCGGAGCTCGCCGAGGTCTCCCCCAGGGTGTCCACGGCGCCCACCCCCACCCCGATCGACCATTCGTCGAGCCGGTTGAGCACGGTGAGCGCGGCCACCACGGCCGCGGGGGCATCGAGGGTCGCCTGGATCTCGTCCCCCACCGTGCGCTCGAAGGGGCGCACGAAACCGGTCCCCGGCAACTCCCCGAGCGCAACGAGGGCGGGTTCGACCGCATCCCGGCGGCGCCGGGAGGATTCTTGATCGGCCGTGATGACGAACATCCGTAAATGCTACAGGCTTAATTCGGGCGAATCAAGCCTGTGACCTTAATCGTCGGCGAGGGCGCGGAGGGCCAGGCGGTAGGAACCGGGCCCGAATCCCGCGATCGTGCCCGTCGCCACCCCGGCGATGACCGATAGGTGGCGGAACCGCTCCCGGGTCGCCGGGTTCGTCAGATGGATCTCGATGAGCCGCGCCCCGGCCGAGGTCACCTGGGCCGCGGCGTCCCGCACCGCGTAGGCGTAGTGGGTGAAGGCAGCCGGGTTGATCACGACGTCGGTGCCCGCGTCGGCGGCCTCGTGGAGCCAGCCGATGAGTTCGGCTTCGGAGTCGGTCTGCCGGATGTCGGCGGTGCGCCCGAGCTCGCTCGCCCAGCCCTCGATGAGTTTTGCGAGATCGGCGTAACTCGTGGTTCCGTACACGTCCGGTTCCCGCGAACCGAGGCGGGCGAGGTTCGGCCCGGAAAGTACGAGTACGGGTTTCATAGCATCACCGTGTTCCCGCCGGGGGCCGCAGCGGAGATTTCCGTGTAGGCGGCAACGAGGAAGGTGGGATCGGGGCCCTCGAGGCGGGAGGGTTTGCCGATCTCATCGAGGACGACGAACCGGAGCAGGTCTCCGCGGGTCTTCTTATCCCGCTTCATCGTCTCGAGCAGTTGGCTCCAGCGGTCCCCGCGGTAGGTCACCGGTAGCCCCACCCGGGTGAGAATATCGCGGTGGCGAGCGACGTCGTCCTCCCCGAGCTTGCCCGCGAGCCGGGAGAGCTCCGCGGCGTACATCATCCCCACGCTCACCGCGGCCCCGTGGCGCCACTGGTAACGTTCGGTGCGCTCGATCGCATGTGCGAGGGTGTGGCCGTAGTTGAGCACCTCCCGCAGGTGCGACTCCTTCAGGTCTTCCCCGACGATGCGTGCTTTGACGGCCACGGCGCGTTCGATGAGTTCGGCGAGGACCGGGGAGCGGGGGTCGAGGGATTCCTCGGGATGGATCTCGATGAGGTCAAGGATCTTCTCATCGGCGATGAAACCGCATTTGATCACCTCCGCGAGCCCGGCGATGAGGTCGTTCTTCGGCAGGGTATCCAGGGTCCTCAGGTCCGCGAGCACCCCCACGGGTGAGTGGAAGGCGCCAACGAGGTTCTTGCCCTCCTTCGTGTTGATCCCGGTCTTCCCGCCGACGGCGGCGTCGACCATGGCGAGCAGCGTCGTCGGGACCTGGATGACTCGAACGCCGCGCAGCCAGGTGGCGGCGACGAAGCCGGCGAGGTCGGTGGTCGCCCCTCCCCCGATCCCGACGATGACGTCGGAGCGGGTGAAGTTCGCTTGCCCGAGGATCTCCCAGCAGAACGCGGCGACCTGGGAGGTCTTCGCCTCCTCCGCATCGGGTACTTCGGCGATGAACGTTTCGTAGCCCTGCTCTAGAAGGTCTTCGCGCACGGCTTCGGCCGTCGTCGCCAGCGCGTGCGGGGCCAGCAGCAGGACCCGGCAGGGATCGCCGATGAGGCCGGGGAGTTCACCGAGGAGCCGCTCCCCGATGATCACCGGGTATTCGTGTTCGGCGTTAACGGTGACCGTGACCATCTACCTCATCCATTCTTCGCGTTTCGGACAGGACGACCTCGGCGACCTCGTGGACGGTGAGTTCGTCCGTCGCGACGGTGAGGTCGGCGGCCTCCAGATACAGGGGCTCGCGTTGCTGGAAAAGCTGCAACCACTGCTTGCGGGGACTGCCGATGAGCAGTGGGCGATTGCGGGAGAACCCAACCCGGGGGGAGGCAGCCGCGAGGCCGACGGTGAGGAACACGACCCGATGCGAGCCGAGCGCCGCGCGGGTCTCGGGGTCCATGATCGCCCCGCCCCCCAGCGAGAGCACCCCGTCGTGTTCGGCGAGCGCGGCGCGCACCGCCTCGGCTTCGAATTCGCGGAACTTGGGTTCGCCGTCCTCGATGAAAATGTCCGGGATCGCCTTGCCTGCCTGCGCCTCGACCATCTCGTCGGTGTCGGCGAAGGGCAGGTCGAGGAGTTCCGCCAGGCGGCGCCCGACGCTGGATTTTCCTGCCCCCGGGGGGCCGATGAGCACGACGTAGGGTCTCATTGCAGGTTCTCCGGGATGTGGTGCAGGTATCCGCGCAGGTTGCGCTTGACCTCCTCGAGGGAGTCGCCGCCGGTCTTCTCCAGGAGGGCTTGGGCGATGACGAGCGCGACCATCGCCTCGGCGATAACGGCTGCGGGGGCCGCGGCGCACACATCGGAGCGCTGGTGCAGGGCGGTGGCGGACTCCCCCGTGCGCGTGTCGATCGTTGCCAGCGCGCGGGGAACGGTGGAGATGGGTTTGAGCGCCGCCCGGGCGACGAGGATCTCGCCATTGCTCATCCCCCCTTCCACACCGCCGGCGCGATTGGTGCGGCGCTGGACGTGGCCGCCCTCCCCGTGGACGATCTCATCGTGGGCCTGCGAGCCCCGGCGGGCGGCGGTGGCGAATCCGTCGCCGATCTCCACCCCCTTGATCGCCTGGATACCCATGAGGGCGCCCGCGATGCGCGAGTCGAGTTTCCGATCCCCCTGCACGAAGGAACCGAGCCCCGGGGGCAGGCCATAGGCGAGCACTTCGACGACGCCGCCGAGGGTGTCGCCGGCCTTCTTCGCCGCGTCGATCTCCGCGACCATCGCCGCGGAGGTCTCGGGGTGGAAGCAGCGGATCGGATCCTCGTCGAGGCCGGCCGCGTCCCCGGGGGCGGGTTTCGGGGCATCCTCGGGGACGGATACCGGGCCCACGCCGACGACGTGGGAGACGAGTTCGATCCCCGCGGATTGTTCCAGCAGCGCCGCGGCGATCCGACCGAGCGCGACCCGGGTCGCCGTCTCCCGCGCGGAGGCGCGCTCGAGAACGGGGCGGGCGTCGTCGAACCCGTATTTCGCCATGCCCACGAGGTCGGCGTGCCCAGGCCGCGGGCGGGTGAGGGGCTTGTTGCGCGCGAGTTCGCGCCGATCGCCGGTACCGGCATCGATCTCCAGCGCCTCTCGGGGCACCGGGTCGGGGGACATCACCGTCTCCCATTTGGGCCATTCGGTGTTGCCGATCTCGACGGCGATCGGACCCCCGAGGGTCTGCCCGTGCCGCACACCGGCGACGAGGCGCACCTCGTCCTGTTCAAATTTCATTCGAGCCCCGCGCCCGTACCCGAGCCGCCGGCGGGCGAGCGCCGAACTGATCTCGCTCGTGGTGATCCGTACCCCCGCGGGAACCCCGTTGAGCAGACCCACGATGGCTTGA
>JAJYRV010000056.1 GCA_021793935.1 Actinomycetes bacterium
CGGCGTCGTCGCCAACCAGCCCCAGCAGATGGCCGGAACCCTCGACATCGCCGCCTCGGAGAAGGCCGCCCGGTTCGTGCGCACCTGCGACGCGTTCAACATCCCGGTACTCACGTTCGTCGACGTGCCGGGCTTCCTGCCGGGAACCGACCAGGAATGGAACGGGATCATCCGCCGCGGCGCGAAACTCATCTTCGCCTACGCTGAAGCGACCGTGCCGCTCATCACCCTGATCACCCGTAAAGCTTACGGCGGGGCCTACATCGTCATGGGGTCGAAGAAGCTCGGGGCCGACATCAACCTTGCCTGGCCGACCGCCCAAATCGCCGTCATGGGCTCCTCCGGAGCGGTGAACATCCTCCAGCGGCGCGCACTGAAAGAGGTGGAAGACGCCGGCGGTGACGTCGAGGCGGAGCGGGAGCGGCTCGTGGACGAGTACGAGGACGCGATCGTCAACCCGTGGGACGCGGCGGCGCGCGGGTATATCGACGCCGTCATCAACCCGGCGGAGACCCGCGCGCAGATCGTGCGGGGCCTTCGGGCGCTGCGGACGAAACGTGCGCAACTACCGGCGAAGAAGCATGGGAACATTCCGCTGTGAGTACCTCACCCACCGACCCGCAGCTCGCCGCGCTCGCCGAGGCCGTGAGCGCCGGCCTGCCTGGAATCAAGGTCGTCAAGGGCGAACCCGATGAGGCGGAACTCGCTGCGCTCGTTGCGAGCATCCTGTCGGCGCGGGCCGCCCGACAGGCGGCGACGGACGATGGGGCGGGCTCCTCGGTGTGGGGGGATCCGCGGCGGCGCTGGGGCGTGCCGGCGCAACCGAACCGCACCGCGTGGCGCTGGAGTAGTCACCAGGCCTGGTGAGAGCCGCGGCTCCGTCACTCCCCGGCGAACACCCGCTTGTGCAGAGCTTTCATCTCCTCATCGAGCCCCGGCACGGGCCCGCGGACGGCGACCGCTGGCGCGACCTGTTGAATCGGGAGGGTCGCAACTGGACCGGGTTCGAGGCCCCACTCGGCTAACCAGGCGACGAGCTGCTTCGAGGAGTGCACGTACACGATGTCACCGAGGCCGACCCACGCGTGCGCGGCCGCGCACATCGGGCAGTGTTCACCCGAGGTGTACACGGTGACTTCCGCCCGTTCCTCCGGGCTCATGTTCTCCGCCGCCCACCGGGCGAGGAAGAATTCTGGGTGGCGGGTCTTATCACCGCCGGCGATCCGGTTGCGATCCTCTGCGCGGATGTTTCCGGCCGCGTCGACCAGCACGGAGCCAAACGCTTCGTCCCCGTGCTCGAATGCCTCGCGGGCGAGCTCGACGCAGCGGCGCAGGTACGTCAGTTCACGATCATCAAAACTCATAGCGGCTCCAGACTATCGGGCGGCGGGAGCTTCCGCAGAGAAACACTGCTACCACTCACGCAGACCCACCGCGGGAGCAGACGCACTTCGGAGTGATCCTTACCTGCGTTGAAGGGCGAGCAGCAGGGCCCCGCCGATAATCAGCAGGGCGATGCCCGCGAGCGCAAACGGCACCGGGTTGAACAGGTCCGCGCACGTGCTCGAGGCGGGGGTGTGCGAACACTTCAGGCCCGGGCCGCCGCGGTTGGCGGCGGCGAGGTACAGGGGCGTGAGCGCCCCACCGATCAACAACGCCGGCGAGGAACGAGGAGAGGTCCGGCGCACGGCGAGCACGATCCCTAAGGCGAGCGCTCCGGCGAGGACGAACCAACCGATGGACGGCAGGCTCGCGACCCCGAAGGTGACCAGCAGCCCGAGGAGTGCCCACCACGCCGCGGGTTTCCACCAGTGTTCTCCGACGCGCTCGTGGTGGCCGGCGCCGCGGTGGCGGCCCTGCGGGCCAGCGGCAGGATCTACTGTATT
This sequence comes from Actinomycetes bacterium, assembly GCA_021793935.1. The sequence continues at coordinate 1,887 of JAJYRV010000056.1, forward strand.
CATCGCGCTCAGCACCTCATTGTCGCTCGTGCCCAGCCCCATCTGCGCAGGCGCTTGCCGCCAACTCTAAGGCCAGGAAACCCGCGCGGCAATGCCCAGGGCCCAAGCAGATTCACGAGAACCCTGCTCGGCCGTGTTCCCCTCCCCGGGCATGCGTTCCCGGTTCTCGACGTGCTCCCGCTCGAGGCTCTCCATCGCCCTGGAAGGCAGGGGCAAGCCGAGCCATGATTGCATCGTGGGCAGCGAAGTTGGCGCTGTAGCAACAAACGACGATCACGCACTGATCCCCGCGCCCCGTGGACTTTGAGCCGCTCTCCGCTAACCTGCTGAGGTGACCTCACTCCTGCTCGCCTCCGCCTCCCCCGCCCGTGCCGCCACGCTCCGCGCGGCGGGCATTGAACCCATCATCGTCGTCTCCGACGTCGATGAGCCGGCAGCGCTCGCCGAGGCGGCCAAGAACGTCCCGCTCACCGTCGCGGAATCCGTGCAGGTCCTCGCCGAGGCGAAGGCCCGAGCCGTCGCGGCCGAGCATCCGGGGCGCGCTGACATCACGCTGGGCTGTGATTCGCTGTTGGAACTCGACGGCGAGGGCCTGGGCAAACCCGAATCGGCCCGCGTCGCCCGCGAGCGCTGGCGCAGGATGCGCGGGCGGACCGGGACCCTACACACCGGGCACTTCGCGATCACCTCCGGCGGGCGCACCGCGGGTGCATCCGCGAGCACCGAGGTCACCTTCGCCCACGTCAGCGACGAGGAGATCGATGCCTACGTCGCGACGGGAGAGCCATTGAAGGTTGCGGGCGCATTCACCATCGACGGGCTCGGGGGTCCGTTCATCACGAAGATCCGCGGGGATCACCACGCCGTCGTGGGGCTGAGCTTGCCCGTATTGCGCACCCTGCTCGCGAGCCTCGGGGTCTCCTGGCCCTCCCTGTGGAACCAGTGAGGGCAAATTTGTGCAATGCTCATAAGAGTGCTCCGGCAATGGTGATCCATCGCACCCCGATACTGTAGGTTCCCTACAAGTATTAGTTGGCGCGCTTCCCGGCGATGAACAGAAATTTTCTGTCCCCTCGCGCCTGCTTGGGAGTCGGGCCATGCGGGTACTAACGTTACGGAAGAACAGCTCTGAACCTAAGAGATCTCTGAAGGAGAGTGCATGACCGCCACCGGGAGCCGCCCGCTGCGCAAGGTTCTCATCGCCAACCGGGGCGAGATTGCCGTCCGGATCGCGCGCGCATGTAAGGACGCGGGCATCGCTTCCGTCGGGGTCTACGCCGATCCCGACCGCACCGCCCTGCACGCCAAACTCGTTGACGAGGCCTTCGCACTCGGCGGCACCCGCGCCGCCGAGACCTATCTCGATCCGGCAAAGATTCTCGACGTCGCCCGCCGAGCGGGGGCGGATGCCGTTCACCCGGGCTATGGGTTCCTCGCGGAGAACGCCGACTTCGCCCGCGCCGTCATCGGCGCCGGGCTCACGTGGATCGGCCCCCCGCCCGCGGCGATCGACGCGCTCGGCGACAAAGTCAGCGCCCGCCACATCGCGGGCCGGGCCGGGGCGCCCCTCGTTGCCGGCACGCCAGACCCGGTCACCAGCGCCGAGGAGGTCGAGGCCTTCGCAACCCAGCACGGCCTGCCCGTCGCGATCAAGGCCGCCTTCGGAGGCGGCGGGCGCGGGCTCAAGGTCGCCTACACCCTGGAGGAGATTCCCGACCTGTTCGACTCCGCCGTGCGGGAAGCGACCGCGGCGTTCGGGCGGGGGGAGTGCTTCGTGGAACGGTTCCTCGACCGGCCCCGCCACGTGGAGACCCAGTGCCTCGCGGACAACCACGGCACCGTCGCCGTGCTCTCCACCCGGGACTGCTCGCTGCAGCGGCGCCACCAGAAGCTCGTGGAAGAAGCCCCCGCGCCGTTCCTCACCGACGACCAGCGCGAGACCCTGCGCCACGCCTCGATCGACATCCTCAAAGAAGCCGGCTACCGCGGGGCGGGCACGTGTGAATTCCTCATCGGCTCCGACGGCACGATCTCCTTCCTCGAGGTCAACACCCGCCTGCAGGTGGAGCACCCCGTGACCGAGGAGATCACCGGGGTGGACATCGTGCGCGAGCAGCTGCGCATCGCCGCGGGTGAAGAGCTCGGGTACACCGATCTGCCCACCCGCGGGCACTCGATCGAGTTCCGCATCAACGGTGAGGACCCGTACGCGAACTTCCTGCCCACACCCGGCACCCTCACCACCCTCGACTGGCCCGCGGGCCCCGGGGTACGCGTGGACACCGGAGTCGTCGCGGGCGATACGATCTCGGGGGCCTTCGACTCGATGCTCGCGAAGATCATCATCACCGGCGCCACCCGCGAGGAGACCCTCGCCCGCGCCCGCCGCGCGCTCGCCGAAACCTCGATCGAGGGAATGGCCACGGTGATGCCCTTCCACCGGGCAGTGCTCGAGCACCCCGCCTTCGCCGAAGATTTCCGCGTCTACACCACGTGGATCGAATCGGAGTTCCTCGAGGAGTTCACCCGCCCCGAGGACGCCCCGGCCCCCGTTCCCGCTCCCGTCGTAGAGGAAGAGGAGTCGATGGAGCGGGTCGTGGTCGAAGTGGGCGGCAAACGCCTCGAAGTCGTGCTCCCCGCGGGCCTCGGGCTCGGCGGGAACAACAAGCCGAAACAGCGCCGGCCCCGCCGCTCGGGAAACCGGGTGGGCGCAGGCGCAGGCGGGGGGAACGCGCTGGCGATCCCGATGCAAGGCACGATCGTCAAAGTAGCCGTGGAAGACGGCGACGTCGTAGCCGAAGGCGACCTCGTCGTCGTCCTCGAAGCGATGAAGATGGAACAGCCCCTCGTGGCCCACCGTTCAGGCCGAGTCCACGGGCTGAGCGCGCAGGCCGGCCAGACGGTTTCCGCCGGGGGCGTGATCTGCCAGATCGACGACGTCGACCCGGCATGACCCCTCCCCCGGTGACCTCGCGCACCGCGTGGGCGTCGCTGTGGGCGATGGTCATCGGGTTCTTCATGATCCTCGTGGACACGACGATCGTGTCCGTCGCGATGCCTGCGATGATGCGCGGGCTCGGCGCGGATTACACGCAGGTGCTGTGGGTGAACTCCGCCTACCTGCTCACCTACGCGATCCCGCTGCTCATCACCGGCCGGCTCGGGGACAAGTTCGGGCCGCGCACGCTCTACCTCTCCGGGCTGGTGGTGTTCACCCTCACCTCCCTGTGGTGCGCGCTCGCCGGCTCGATCACGTCGTTGATCCTCGCCCGCGCCATCCAGGGCCTCGGCGCCTCGATGATGACCCCGCAGACGATGGCGGTCATCACCCGCACCTTCCCCGCCGACCGGCGGGGCAAGGCGATGTCGCTGTGGGGCGCGACGGCGGGCGTGGCGATGCTCGTGGGTCCCCTCGCCGGCGGCGTGCTCGTGGACGCCGGGGGGTGGGAGTGGATCTTTTTCGTGAACGTGCCCGTGGGGATCATCGGATTCGTACTGGGATTCGCGTTCATTCCCCGCCTGCCCTCGAGCGACCACCGCTTCGACCTCGTCGGGGTGGCGCTCTCCGCGGCCGGGATGTTCTGCCTCATCTTCGGCATCCAGGAGGGCCAGACGTACGACTGGGGCCACATCGTCGGCCCGATCTTCGTTCCGCTGCTCATCGGTGCCGGGGTGGTGATTCTCGGGCTCTTCCTGCTCTGGCAGCGGCACACGTTCTCCGAACCGCTCGTTCCCCTCATCCTGTTTCGCGATCGCAACTTCTCGCTGGGGAACCTCGCGATCGCCAGCGTGGGGATCTCCATCACCACCGTGGCGTTCCTGCTCATGTTGTACGCCCAGAACGTCCGCGGTTTCACGCCCACGCAGGCGGCGATGCTCATGATTCCCCAGGCGATCCTTTCCGGAGCGCTCGCTCCCATCGCCGGGATCCTCGTCGACCGGGTTGCCCCTCGCCGGCTCGCTCCGTTCGGGCTGTTCACCGCCGCGGGTTCCCTGCTGTGGCTCGCGATCGCGCTCTCGCCGACCACGCCGGTGTGGTTACTGCTGCTCACCCTCGGGCTGTTCGGGGTCGGGAACGCGTTCCTGTGGTCCCCGTTGTCGGTGACGGCGATCCGCCGCCTGCCCCTGACCGCTGCGGGCGCCGGCTCCGGGGTGTACAACACCACCCGGCAGGTGGGGTCCGTGCTCGGTTCCGCGGCGCTGGCCGCCATGATGAACTGGCGGATCCAGGCCGCCGCGGCGGGGATGAGCACCGAGAGCGGCGCGGTTGCCGCCGAACGTGCCGCCGATTACACGGCGGCGATGGCCCAGACGCTGCTCCTGCCCATCACGGGGCTCCTCCTCGCCGGGGTGATCGCGCTGTTCTTCGTCGGCCACCCGCGCACCGACCGGGTCTGATGACGAGCCGGGCGAGCCCACGTAGGCTAAGGCCATGACCGAAACTTCGCGACGCGCCTGGGGCGTCGGGCTCGCAACCCTCACCGACGATGGGCGCGTGCTCGATACCTGGTACTCCGCCCTCGGCCTCGGCCCGCTCCCGAGCGACCGCCGGGGCCCGTACGGCGTGCCCGCCGACCTCGCCTCCCTCGCCGCCACCGATACCGCCCGGGGCGTGCACCAAGAAGTCGTGCGCACCGAGATCGACCTCGACGCCGCGCCCGCGAACACCTCGGACGCCTACCTGCGTCTGCACTTGCTTTCCCATCGCTTCCTCGCCCCGTTCGAGGTCTCACTTGACGGGCTCCTCGATGCGCTACCGCTGAACGTGTGGACCTCGGTGGGCCCCTGCTCCCCCGATAATTTCGATGAGGTGCGTCTGCAGTTGCGCATCGCGGCGAAGGGAACGCCGGTCACCGTGCGCGCCGTGGCGAAGATCCCCCCGATGGTTGATTACGTCCTCCCGGGCGAGGTCGCGATCGCCGACGCCGCCCGGGTCCGCCTCGGCGCGTACCTCGCCCCGGGAACCAAGGTCACTCACGAGGGGTTCGTCGACGCCAACGCAGGAACCTCCGGCGCGGCGATGATTCAGGGGCGCGTCTCGCGGGGAGTGATCGTCGGGGAGGGGAGCCACATCGGTGGCAGCGCCTCCCTGCTGCCCTCGGAAGGGGCTGAGCCCATCACCATCGGTTCCGGCTGCCTGGTGGGCGCGAACGCAGGGGTGGGGATCTCGCTCGGTGACCGCTGCGTCGTCGAGGCGGGGCTCTTCCTCACCCCGGGTACCAAGGTCACGGTGCGCACCGCCGAGCACCCGCACCGTAGGGTGCTCTCCGCCCACGACCTCGCGGGCGTGTCGGGGATGCTCTTCCGGCGGAACTCCACCACCGGCATCGTTGAAGCCTTCGACCGGGGAGCCACCGAATGAGCCGGGGTCTATCGCGGTGAGCCGGCGCGGCCGGTCGCGTCGGCCTACTGCCCGCCGGCGCCGCGGGGGCGCGGGGTTCGTGTTGACGTTCCTCCTCGTGTGCGCGTGCGCGGTCATCGCCATCGCGGTCGCCCTCGACTCGATCAGCATCGGCGGGGACTCCCGGTCCACCTGCTACGTGGAGGGCTCGAACGGGCAGGTGCGGCTCAGCCCCGAGCAGATGGGGAACGCTGCCGTGATCGCCGGGGTCGGCGCGGATATGGGGGCGAGTGACCGAGCCATCACGATCGCCCTGGCGACCGCCATGCAGGAGAGCTCGCTGCGTAATCTCGACCACGGAGACCGGGACTCCCTTGGTCTGTTCCAGCAACGCCCCTCCCAAGGGTGGGGCAGCGAAGAGCAGGTGCAGGACCGGGTATATGCGAGCACAGCCTTCTACTCGCGGCTGCTCGAGCTCCCCGGCTACGCCGACATGCCGCTCACCCAGGCGGCGCAAGCTGTGCAGGTTTCTGCTTTTCCCGAGGCGTACGCGAAACACGAACCCCTCGCCGAGGCGCTACACGCGACCTTCAGCGGCGGTGCTCCGGGTGCTCTCACCTGCACCTTGGAGGATTCTGCGGAGTTCGATCCGGCGGTGTTCCTCTCCGAACTCGCTGAGGCGCGCCCCGGGGCACGCGCGATGGCGGCGGGTGAGGAGATCACGGTCTTCCCCCGCGCTGGCAGTGAGGGCGAGCAGCGTGACCTGTGGGCCCTTGCCCACTGGGCCGTGGCCACCGCGGCGCAGACCGGCGCGAACAGTGTCCGCGTGGCCGATCAGGTGTGGACGCGAGCCGACGGGTGGCAGCCCGCCTCGGCAACGATTACCTACGTCGCGGTGCGCTGAGGCCTACAACAGCAGCCCCCGATGTGCGAGAGCGACGCCCCGGTCGGCGGGGCCCGCGCCGGTTGCACCTGAGCGGCCCGGTGCCCGCCGAGCGCCTTCACGCACGCCTCGAGGCACGGGGAGCATCCTCGATTACCGCCGTCCCTGGGGCATTCGTCATCGCCGATGGCGCTACTGATGAGATGCTGGGTCGGGTGTGAACGCCGGCCCGCCAGCCGCCCGGGGCACGTGTCGGGGGAGGAGTGGGAATTGTCCGATCTCCTGCGCCGCAAACTCTGGGGAAAAGGAATCGCGTCCAGAGCCGCTTGCCTGCTTCTGCACACCGCCGCCCAGCACGATGAGGACCAGGATGAGGACCAGCCCGTGCTCGTGGTTACCCAGAGGTCGAACGAGGCATCGCTCTCTCGCCCGGCGCTCGGACCTTTGGCGCGCGGGCACCTGTTCGGTGCCGAGCAGTGGCTCGGCGGGCGGCAACTAACACCCCGGGTGATCAGTCGACGTATGCCCGCCCCGGCTTTCGCCAATGGTCGTGCAGGAGGTGGATCTGTTCGGGAAGGACGCGCCGAACCGAGAGCTCGGGAAGTGCGTCCACCTCGAACCAGCCCACTGCCCGCGTCTCGCTGCTCGTGAACGCGAGGTCGAGCGTTGTCTCGGGCTGGCAGACGAAGAACAGCTTGTACACATGGTGGTCGTAGGCCGGAGTGTGGGCCCACCGTTCTCGATCGATGACGGCGGCGAGGTGGAACGCGCTCACCGTCATTCCCGCTTCCTCCCTCACCTCCCGCTCAATCGCCGCCCGGGGAGTCTCGAGGACGTCGCACCATCCGCCGGGCAGCGACCAACGCCCGTCCGCCACTTCCTGCACCAACAGGACCCGGCCGTCCTCGTCAAAGACCCCGGCCCGGACGTCCACCTTGGGCGTCGCGTAGCCCGCGGTGAGGGCCGCGGCGGGATTACAGCTGCCGAGGTCGTCACGAGCGAGGAGCTGCTCGGCGAGCACGGCGAGGCGTTGGAACCGCTCGATGTCGAAGCGGTCCCGGCAGTAAGCCAGGCCGCTCTCCGCGATCGCGGTAAGCTCGATCGCGAGTCTGCGGAGGTCTAGCGGTTCGTCGTTCATGTCATCTTGATCGTACGCAGGGAGCTTCGAAATTCCTAGGAAAGTCTCAGCAGTGCCCCCGCGCTTGCAGCACTCTGGCCGCCGTTATGATGTACAGATGAAAACCGGGCTCCTGCAGAATTTCAAACACAAGTTCAGCGGCGACCGCCGCGACCAACGTAACGCCCTCCGCGAGGCGGGCTTCGCGGACGAGGCCGAGGCGGCGGCCTGGGGGCGCGGAATCGTCAGCGCGTCAGGGATCCCTGCAACCGAACTGGAAGCTGTGAGAAAGCTGCGCGAGGCCCGTCCCGATCTAACCCTTCGTACCGCGACCTACATTCTCCAGCAGGTGCGCACGCGCTCGGACTAAGATCACCTACCCGCAGTTCCCCCGGTGCGAGCC
>JAJYRV010000057.1 GCA_021793935.1 Actinomycetes bacterium
CACCGAGATCTACACCTTCCTGTCGGTCCTGCTCGCCGCGCTCGTGGCGATCCCGATCGGGTGGTGGATCGGGCACACGGGCAAGGGCAAGGATGCGGTCGTCGCACTCTCGGGCGCGGGCCGGGCGATCCCCTCGTTCGGGCTGCTCGTCCTTCTCGTGCTCGTCATCGGCGTCACCCGCAAACCCGAGGCCGCGGTGCTCACCTACGCCCTCCTCGCCTTCGCCGCCATCCTGTCCGGAGCCTACTCGGGGGTAGCGGCGGTGCCGCGTGACGTCGTCGATTCCTCCCGGGCGATGGGGATGACCGAGTGGCAGATCCTCATCCGCACCGAGGTACCGCTGAGTATGCCGCTGCTCGTGGCCGGGATCCGCTCCGCGGTGCTGCAGGTCATCGCGACGGTGACGATCGGGGCGTATGTTGGTTTGGGTGGGCTCGGACAATACATCATCGCCGGCATCCCGCTGCGCAGGTTCGACATGGTCCTCGGGGGCGCGCTGCTCGTCACCGCCCTCGCACTGGTTCTCGATGGGGTGTTCGCCCTCGCCCAACGCGGGGTGCGTCCCAGAGGTTTGTCCCAATCGGTGGCTACCACCGCCAAAAGGAGAGAAAAGTAATGAGAATTCGTCATCTTCCCGCCCTCGGGGCCGCGGCGCTGGTGCTCGCGGCTTGCTCGGCTTCCGACCCGCTCGATCCCGAAACCGACGATACCGGTGGTGCGGAGACCCAGGAGGCCGGTTCGGTGACGGTGGGGTCGCAGGACTACTACTCGAACGAGATCATCGCGGAGATCTACGCCCAGGCGTTGGAGCACGCCGGGTTTGACGTGGAGCGGCAGTTCTCCATCGGTCAACGCGACGCGTACATGCCCTCGATCGAGGCCGGGGACATCTCGATCTTCCCGGAATACACCGGCAACCTCCTGCAGTTCTATGATCCGGATACCGAGGCACGCACGGAAGAGGACGTGTACGAAGAGCTCCAGCAGGCGCTCCCGGACAACCTCGCCGTGCTCGATCAGGCGGAGGCCAGTGACCAGGATTCGGTGACGGTGACCAGGGAATTCGCCGACGAGCACGATCTTTCCAGCATCGGCGACCTCGCTGAACTCGACGAGGAGCTCACCCTCGGCGGCCCTCCCGAACTCGCTGAACGCCCCTACGGGCCCGAGGGGCTGGAGAGCGTGTACGGGGTCGAGGTGGAATTCAACGCCACCGGTGAGACAACGGTGGAGGAGCTCGAGGCGGGCACGGTCGACCTCGCCAACGTTTTCACTGCCGATCCACGGATTCAGACCCTCCAACTGGTGCCGCTCGCCGATCCGGAGGGGCTCTTCCTCGCTTCACACGTCGTCCCCCTCGTCACCGCAGGCGTGGCTGAGGACCTCGCCCCGGTGATCAACCCGGTCAGCGAGGCCCTCAGCGCCGACGCCCTCGTGGGAATGAACGTCCAGAGTCAATCGGACCAGAAGTCCCCGGAGGATATCGCCGAGCTCTGGCTGGAAGACAACGGCTTCCTCGACTGACCCGGGGCGGGGCTAGCAAAACGGCTTACCGCTCAGCCCCGCGCGGCAGTGGGAAGAACCGGAGATAGGAGCCGCAGGTCACTCCGTGTGCCAGGGGGCGAGGCTGGGCAGGTCCTCGTCCTTGAGCCGGCTGGGGATGACGAGCACGGGGCACACCGAGTGATGCAGCACCGCCTGCGAGGTGGAGCCCAGCAGCATCCCGGCGAAGCCGCCCCGCCCGCGGGTGCCGACGACGACGAGGTCGACCGCCGTGGAGAACTCCGACAGCAACGCCGCACCGGAACCGTCGAGGGCGTGTCGACGCACCGTCACGCCCTCGTGGCCCACCAGCGCCTGGTTCACTGCGACGTCGAGCCCTTCTTTGGCGTCGGCGAGCAATGCTTCGGAGTCGACGGCGGCAGGCAGCCACCCGAGCATCCCCGCGCCCGAACCGATCGGCAGGCCAACGACGGCCGTGAGCTCTGCGTCCCACAGCTCTGCGTGTTCGATCGCCCGGGCGAGGGCGATCTTCGCGGAGTCCGAGCCATCAACACCGACGACGAGGCGCTGCACCGGCAGGCGCAGGGTCGCGCCTTCCTTGTGCGGTACGACCACGACGGGCGAGTGCGCGTGGGCGGGTAGCGCGGAGGACACGGTCCCCAGGAGTCGCTCGGCGAAGCCCGATTGACCGCGGGTGCCGACGACGGATAGGCACACCTTCTTCGATAGCTCTACGAGCACGCCGGCGGGGTCGCCGGTCTCCAGGGCGGTCGTCACCGTGAGACCTCGGCCCTCGAGGCGAGCGGTCGCCTCGTCGAGTACAGCTTGGGCACCATCTCGGATTGCCTGATCATCGAGGGTGGCATACCCACCGTCCATGCTCGCTGCGGCGAACGTGGGTAAGGCATATGCGCAGACGATGTGCAGCCGCCATCCGGTGCGTTCCGAGAACGCGGCTGCCCACTCCAGTGCCCCTAGGCTGGCGGCAGAGCCGTCAACCCCAACCAACACGACTTCTTCACGTGTCATGACCTTTTCACCGCCACTGTTTGGGTTGTCCTTTACCTTATTGTCCTACATCCCCGGCCCGATGTGCACCACTTCGCGAAGGGAAAACCGCATTCGTTACCCCGGGGCGGAATTCGCTCCTCCCACACGTATGCCCATCGGCCTGTCTGCGGGCCACGTGCGCGCGGGGATGGGGCAGGCGACGGCGGGGCCGGTAGGCAACAAAAAACCGGCCCGAGGGCCGGCTTCTTGTTGGTGACGTGTTAGTCGATCACCCGAATGTAGGTGACTCCGCCACGGAAGAGCTTGCTCTCGTAGAGCGGGGTGCTCGGGTTCCGAGCCGCGATGTGGTTGCCGTTGCCGGTGTAGATCCCCACATGCCCCGGCCACCACACGAGGTCTCCTGGGCGAGCCTCGGAGGCTGAGATGATCCGGCCGGCTCCGCGCTGGGCGCTGGAGGAGGGCGGAAGCGAAACGCCGAACTTCGCAAAGACGTAGCTCGTGAAGCCGGAGCAGTCGAAGGCCCCGGGGGTCGTGCCACCGTGCTGGTAGGGGGTGCCGATGTACTTGCGAGCCTCGGCTACGATCGCTGCGCCGGTACCGCTGGCGGGCGCCGAAGATACTTCCTCCTCGGCGGCCGGTGCCGACTCCGTCGACGCGTCTGCGGGAGCTGCCGCGCGGGTGCCGGTGCGCGAAGGCGAGACCTGGCGACTCTGCGCCGTTGTCGTCGTCGCCACCGGCGCAGGGGGCGGAGGCGGGGGCGTTGCGGAGGAACCGCTCGCCGCGCTCACGAACGACCACTTGGCGTCTTCCTCAACCGACACCGTTGGACCGGAGGTGAGGTTGTCGCTGGAGTCAACCGAACGATCGCTGGAGTCTTTGGCGAGAGTGGCGGTGCCAGCGGTCGGGCTGGCGATACTGCCCGCGGCGGTCATCGTGAAGATGATGCCGGTACTTGCGGCTGCTGCGGCGGCGCGGCGGCCGATCGGGCCGGTTACGTACTCACCAAAGGTCGTCAGTGGCGTCACGGGGCGGCGGTCTGCGCGGTACCTACCGCCGGTAGTGCGTTGTGACAAAGATTTACCTCTCCTAGTTTCGCCTGCGAAGTAAGCTGTCGGGTTCAAGTGGGAGAACACTTTGCCTCGTGCTCGAGGCTTCACCCCAAGATCCTCTCGGATCGAAGGTGGTTCCTCCGCCCTCGCCATCGGGTCGTCATGGCGTTCTTGAATGGCGAGGTTTGGCGTTCAAGAACGCGGCTCTGCTGCTCCTTGGTGCAGCCGAACTGAGATAACGGTACCTGAGTTTTTCTGCGAATGTCACATTCTGATCACGATGAGGTCTCAAACCGGTTACCCGAACGAACTACCTACCCTGCCCGCAACGCGCCGGCCGCTCCGCTTTCCGCGCGATAATGCCGAAAACGACAGGAAGTACGGCGTGGCGCAAACCACTTGTCCACACGTGTGAATCCGCTCACAGGCGTGTCGGTCAGGGTTTCCGGACGAAAAGGTGCTTCCCCATCTCGGCGGGTAGCGCCACTTCCCCATGGGCATCATCGGCGCTGAGCAGCACGTCCGCCCCGGCCCGCGAGACCTTCACCGGCGTCGGCGGGGCGATGCTCGCATCGAGGAACTCCTGGAGGAGCAGCGTATCCACCTGCAGGGGTTCGCCGATGCGTTCGAGGCGGACATTGACCGACTCTCCCTCACCGGGTGGCTGCGTTGCGAGGAACTCGGTCAGCGGCACAACCGCGATCTCCGGTGGCGCCCCCACCCCCAATTGCGAGAGGGCGGGGATCGGGTTGCCGTAGGGGTCGTGTTGAGGTTCGCCGAGCAGCGTGACGAGACGCTGTTCGACATTGTCGCTCATCACGTGCTCCCACCGGCAGGCCTCGTCATGCACGAACGGCCACTCGAGCCCGATCACGTCAGTGAGGAGGCGTTCGGCAAGTCGGTGCTTGCGCATCACCTGGGTGGCGCGCGACATCCCCTCCTCCGTGAGCTGCAGGTGCCGATCGCTCGTGACAACCATGAGGCCATCACGCTCCAACCTCGCCACCGTCTGCGAGACCGTCGGCCCCGAGTGCCCGAGCCGTTCAGCAATCCGGGCACGCATCGGCGGGATGCCCTCCTCGATAAGTTCAAACACCGTCTTAAGGTACATCTCAGTGGTGTCGATGAGATCGCTCACGAACCCTCCCATAGTTATCCCTCCACCCTACTTCCTTCCCCCTTCCGCCACGCGGGAATTACGCTGCCGGCCCACGTTGTTCGTCGCGGATGCTCGCGGTCACCGGCCCCCTGCCTACGCAACTAGAATCGAGCCATGGGCGGGAGTGAACACGTTTCGGATGGGGCGGGCCCCTCGGGTGCCCACTCGTACCGCGGGCTCGCCGTGGAAGAAGCGATCCGGGCCTGGAATTTTGAATCGGTTTGGGCGCTCCTCGTCGACGGCGAGGTCGGCTCCCCGCTGCCGCCGGCCGAGGAGTTCCCGCTGCCGATCCGGACCGGCGACCACCGGGTCGACATGCAAGCCGCTCTCGCGGGCCTCGCCCCCGTTTGGGGATTCACGTCATTGCCGACGACGTCGCCCGCCTCCGCCCGCGCCTCGCTCGCCCGGGCATCGGTGATGGCGTTGTCCTTCCTTGCGCAGTCGGCGCGCGGACCGGACGTGCCCGCGGTTCCCGATTGGATAGTTGATCAGGTCAGCGGTATCGCCCGCCGCTTCCTCACCCGCTGGCGAGGTGAAGCCGATGAGCGCCGGGCGCGGGCGATCAACGCCGGCTGGGTCGCCATCGCGGCCGCTCCCCGCTGCCCCTCGCTGGAGGTGGCCCGGCGGACCGCCGCGACGGGGGCGGACATCGCTGCCTGTCTCTCCGCCGCCGTCGCCGCGAGTTCCGGGCCGCTCGGAGCCGGTGCTGCGGCCCGGCTCGCCGAGGTTCTCACGACGCCACCCGGCGGGGCGCAGGTTCGAGAGTTTCGCCGTCAATGGGGATTTGCGAGGAACCCCTCACCGCACGCGAGCCCCCGGGTTGACGCGCTGGAAGAGGTGTCGCGGGAGGTTGGCAGCGACCACGCGCTCGTCGCTGCGCACGCCGCCGAGATCTCCCATTACACCCACCCCCGCTTCTCCACCGAGCAGCTACTGACCACGTTGTGGGTGACCCACCTATTCACCTTCGCCGGGGTTCCCCCGCGGATGCTCACCGCGATGTTCGCCTGCGGCAAGACTGCCGGGTGGAGCGCCACCATAGTTTCCGAACACTCTCGCCTTCTGGAGAAGCTAAGCCGATGAAGATCCCCCCGCACCTCCTGCCCGCTGACGCCCGGTTCGGTTCGGGCCCCACCCGCGTGCGCACAGACCAGGTCCGGGCCCTCGCCGCAGCGAACCCGCGCGTGCTCGGCACGTCCCACCGGCAGCCGCCGGTGAAGGAACTCGTGGGCGAGGTTCGCTCGCTTCTTCTGGAGCTCTTCTCCGCCCCCGACGGTTACGAGGTGATCCTCGGCAACGGCGGGGCGAGCCTGTTCTGGGACGCCGCGACCTTCCACCTCATCCACCGTCACGCGCAGTTCGCCGAGTCCGGGGAGTTCGGGGCAAAGTTCGCGGCCGCCGCGAGGCAGGCCCCCTGGTTGGAAGAACCCGAGGTGATCTCCGGGCCGCCGGGCACCTCCGCGGTGCCGGCGCCGAGCGCGCTCATCGACACGTACGCGTGGGTACACAACGAAACGTCCACCGGCGTGCTCAACCCGGTGGCGAGGGTGGCGGAGGCGGCCCGCGGCGCGCTCATGGTCGTCGACGGCACCTCGGCAGCGGGCGGGGTCGATATCGACCTCGCCGAGGTCGACGCCTACTATTTCTCCCCCCAGAAGGCCCTCGGGTCGGAAGGCGGCCTGTGGCTGAGTTTCGTCTCTCCCGCGGCGATCGAACGGATCGAGGAGCTCGCAAGCCGGTGGACCCCGGCATCCCTCTCCCTTTCGATGGCGCTCGCCAACTCACGGCAGAACCAGACCCTCAACACCCCGTCAATCTCCACGCTCCTGCTCATTCGCAGCCAGTTGCAGTGGTTCGCGCAGAACGGGGGCCTGGAGTTCGCGGTCGCACGCAGCGCGGACAGTTCCCGGATCCTGTACTCCTGGGCGGAGGAATCCTCCTATGCGGCCCCGTGGGTAGCCCCGGAGCACCGCTCCCCCGTCGTCGCGACCATCGACTTCGATGCCGCCCTCGATGCGAGCAAGATCACCGCGGCGCTCCGGGCGAACGGCGTGGTGGACGTGGAGCCGTATCGCAAACTCGGGCGGAACCAGATCCGGGTGGGCACCTACCCCTCGGTCGCGCCGGAGGATGTGCGCGCGCTCATCGCCTGCATCGAATACGTCGTCGAGCGCCTCTAGTTCGGCGCCTAGCGGCGCGCGCCGCTAGGCCGCTCGATTCGTACTCTGCTGCGCGGCCACCTCGAGCTGCGCCTGTTCCCGGGCGGCCCGCTCCTCGGGGTGGGTGAGGATCACGTGCGGTTTGCTGCGCAGCGAGTAGGTCACCTCCACCTGCCAGTGGCGCTTCACCCACAGGATCGCCACGACGGAGATGAGGATGGAGGCGATCGCGCCGACGCCGATCGACCAGCGCGCACCCCAGTTCTCCGCGATCCAGCCGACTACCGGGGCCCCCACGGGGTTCGAACCGAAGAACACCATGAGGTACAGGCTCATCACGCGGCCGCGCACCGTCGGGTCCGTCCCGAGCTGGATCGTGGTGTTCGCCGCGGTGATCATCGTGAGGGTGAAGAAGCCCACGAGGATCGACATCGCGGAGAAGGTCCAGAAACTCGGCATGATCGCCATCAGCCCGGAGGAGACCCCGAATCCGAACGCGGCCCCGAGCACGAGGCGCACCCGCGGGCGGTTCCGCCGAGCGGCGGCGAGCGCCCCGGCAAGCGAGCCGATCGCCATGACCGAACCGAGCAGCCCGTACTCCCCGGCCCCCCGCCCGAACACCTCCCGGGCCATCACGGCCGAGGTCAATTGGAAGTTCATCCCGAGCGCGGAGACGACGAACACGGTGACCATGATGACGATGATGTCGGTTCGGTGCCGGACGTAGGCGACCCCCTCGCGCAACTGCTCCTTGCTGCGCTTGGACGGCGCGGGGGTACGCAGATCTGCCACCCGCATCGCCCACATCGCCGCGATCGTCGCCACGAAGCTCAGGGCGTTGATGATGAAGATCCACCCGGTGCCGACCGCGGCGATCCCCAATCCGGCGATCCCCGGGCCCACGAGTCGGGCAGCGTTGAAGGAGGCGCTGTTGAGGCCGACGGCGTTCGCCAGTTGCTTCGCGGGAACGAGTTCGGAGACGAATACCTGCCGGGCGGGGGCATCAAGTGCGGAGACTACCCCGAGGAGGAACGCGAACACGTACACGTGCCATAACTGCGCCACCCCGGTGAGGACCATCGCCCCAAGGCTCACGGCGAGGAGGCCGAGGGCGGATTGGGTGGCGATGAGGATCTTGCGCCGATTGAACCGGTCGGTGAGCACGCCGGCGACCGGGGTGAGGAAGATGGTGGGGATGAATTGCAGGGCCGTCACGATCCCCACCGCGAACCCGGAGTTGTCGGTGAGCTCGGTGAGCACGAGCCAGTCCTGGGCGATGCGCTGCATCCACGTACCGATGTTGGCGATCAGGGCCCCGATGAACCACATGCGGTAGTTATAGAAACTCAAGGACGAGAATGTGCGGCTCAATTGTTCACCACCTTCCGCAGGATCTCTTCCGCCTCCGACAGCACGTGGCGCTCCTGCCGGGTGAGAGAGGCGAGTCGGCGCTGGATCCACTGGTCGCGGCGCCGGCGGGTCTCGCGGATGTATTCGGCTCCCTCCTCGGAGAGCTCGATGAGCACTGAGCGCCGGTCCCGGGGGTCCTCCGTGCGCAGCACGAAGCCCTCCGATTCGAGGAACTGCACGGTACGGGTCATCGACGGCGGTCGCACATGCTCGCGTTCGGCGAGCTCCCCCGGGCTCAGGGGCCCGTAGGTGAACAAGATCGAGAGCACCGAAAGCTGCCCCTCTGACAGGGAGCCCGCGCTCTCCACGCGCAGGCGGCGGCCGGCGCGCAGAATCGTCATTCGGAGTCGAGTTGCAAGTGGCGGCGGGTTGCGCCTTGGACGTACGGGGGCTGGTTGCGGGGAAGTCATACGCTCTTCATTATAGGTACTTAGTTATGCTAAGTAAATGTTCCGTGGCTCACAGGCGTGGCGCGCCCACGGGGATCCCCGCGCTCCTGGGCCTCCGAAAATTGAATTCGGGCTAGGATCGAGGCGTGTCCAATCAACCCGTGCTCACCCCCGCCGTGATCAACGCGAAGATGGTGTTTCGGATCGGTACCATCTTGTGGGCTATCGCGCTCATCGTGCTGGGGATCCTGCACCTGAGCGGAATCTCCGTTCCGGGGCGCTATCCCCTCATCTCTGCCGCCGGGATCGTGCTGGGCGCGCTGGGATACTGGTGGGCGCACCGCAACCACCTCATCAACGACGACGGGCTCTCCCAGTCCCAGCTCCCCGCCAGCGAGAAGTAGGGCGGCGCGGGTCGCTACAGTGGAAACGTGAAGATCCTCGTACCCACCGTTATCCCCATTGAGTTCACCGCGCCCGAGGGCGTGGAAGATGTTCGTTACGACGTGCGTGCCCCCATCCCGAAGGAACATCGGGACGCGGAGGCGATCGTGTTGTGGCTCAACCCGCCCGAGGAGCTTGCCGCGCTGCCGGAGCAGTTACCCCACCTGAAGTGGATCCAGGGGCTCATGGCGGGCCCGGACGCGGTTCACGCCGCCGGCTTCCCCAGCCACGTGCAGGTGTGCGCCGGGGTCGGCTTGCACGACGCCCCGGTCGCCGAACACACGATGGCGCTCATTCTCGCCGCGGCACGCCGGCTCGATCTCACCACGCGCGCGCAGGAGGAGTCACGCTGGGCCCGCGAGCTCAGTGGCAACCAGACGGTCAAGCGGACCGGCTAGATC
>JAJYRV010000058.1 GCA_021793935.1 Actinomycetes bacterium
ATCTGCAAACTTCCGGGGCACGGAATCAACGATCCGGGCTTCCTGCAACCCGACCGACCCATGTCGGCGATCGGTGGCTGACACCCCGCGAGGATGTGAAGATCGCAAAAGTGGGCTAGGTTCGAACCGTGGATAATCACGATGTACTTGATCTGATGAAACACGCCGCCGATACGGCGATCCTTCCCCGCTGGCGCTCGCTGGCCGATAACGAGGTGCAGGAGAAAAAACCTGGTGACCTCGTGACCGTGGCGGATACTGAGGCTGAGGCCATCATCACCGCCGAACTGCGCTCCGCCTTCCCCGAAGCCGTCGTCCTGGGCGAAGAGGCGAGCGCTACAGATCCCGATCTCATCGAACGGTTCTACCGCGCGGAGCACTCCTTCACCGTCGACCCCGTTGACGGCACAGCGAACTTCGTCAACGGGTCCCAGGACTTCGCCGTCATGGTCGCCGAACTGCGCCAGGGCGATCCCGTTCGCTCCTGGATCTGGCAGCCGGGCCACGGCGTCGCGTTCACCGCCGAGAAAGGCGCGGGTGCGTACCGAAACAGCACCCGCCTGAAGACCCGCGAAATTGACGAGGACGTTTCCGCCTGGCGCGGGGTGACGAGCCGGAAGTCGCTCAAGAAGGAGAAGCACGAACCGCTCTCGCGGCTACATTCCGCGTGGTGGTGCTGCGGCGTCGATTACCCGAACGTGGCGATGGGGCGAGCCGACTTCCTCGTCTATAAGCACGTGATGCCCTGGGATCACGCGCCCGGCTCGCTGATCCTCGCCGAGGTGGGCGGTCAAGCCATCCGCAAGGACGGGAAGGACTACTCCCCCGCAGAACCGGTGCGCAAGTGGCTCATCGCGGGTTCTTCGGACATCCCGCGCAAAGTGCTGCCGTACCTCTCCAACTCCCTCACGGGCAAGGGAACCAACAACGAACCGGAAGATCTCCTCTCGCTGTAGCGGCGGCCCCGCTTAGCCGCCAGCGAATGGTGGCAGCACGTCCACCCGGATACGCTCGGTCGAAGGTAGCGCCGTATCCGGCTCCGCGACCTGCCCATCGAGCAGGAAACTGCACAGGCCCAGCACCCGTGCCATCTCCGCACCATGGAGTTCTCCAATCTTGGTGCGAAGGTCGTCGATCGTGGCGCCGCGGCCGACCGTCACCTCTTCGCTATCAGCACCCGCCGCGTCTGCCGCAGCAGCGAAGTAGCGCATTTCAACTACGTTTCCCATACCTATAAATAATGCCAGACCCTGGGGAACTATGTGCGGCAAGGGTCGTGGTAACCGTTAAGGTCTGATGGTTTCGGTCGTGGTTGGAGGTGCATCGTCACCGGTAGATCGTGAAACGTCCTCCGCGCATCAACAATGTCCTTTACGGGATCTCAACTTCGCGCCGCTGCTCGCGCAGATGACCGCGGAGTGACAAATGCCCCATCATTCACTCCTGCGGGGAGCCGAAGCAGAGGCGTGCGGTCAACCCTCCCGTCGGTATCGGGCACAGTGTGAGGGACCCGCCGAGTGAATCGGTGATGCTCTGTACGAGGGTGAGGCCGAGCCCAAGACTTCGGCCTGCCGTGGTCGTGCGAGTATTTTGGCCGCGGTTGAACGGTTCGACCAATCTGGCTGCTTCCTGCTCGGTCATGACGGGGCCGCTGTTGCTGATCTCGACCCAAGAACGATCGCCGGCTTTTCCGATATTGACGTGGAGCGTGCCGTCTTCATGGTTGTGCCGGACGGCGTTTTCGACAAGATTATCGATAGCCAGGGCGAGAAGTGCCGGGTCTGCCGATGCGAGGGTTGCATCTACGAATTCTTTCGTAACCGTGATGCGTGCGGCTTGGATGTCTGTGCCATAGGTGGTGAGGCTAGGCTCGATGATCTCGGAGAGCAGGACTGATTCTTCAGCGGGTTGGTTGGTTACCGTGGAGGTGCGGGCGAGCTGCAGGAGTGCGGTGATGAGCTGTTCGCTGCGCTGATTCGCATCCAACGCGCGGGAGATTGCCGGCTGGAGCTGTTCTGGGACGCGCCCTTGCTCGAGCGGGATTTCCAGTGCCGTGCGGGTAGTGGTGAGCGGGGTGCGCAGTTCATGGGAGGCATTGGTGACGAAGCGTTCTTGCTGGATGAAGGAGGCTTGGAGACCATCGAGCATCGTGTCGATCGTGTCGCCGAGTTCCTTGATCTCATCCGCAGGACCAGGCAGGTCGAGACGTTGATGAAGATCGTCTCGGGTAATCCGTTTGGTGGTGGAAGTGATCTGTCCGATCCTCGCGAACGATCGCCGCGACAACCACGACGCGGCAACGACAGCCACCAGGGTGAAGCCCAGCAAGGTGACAATCGACCACAGCAGGAGCCCGGAAAGAACTTCTTGGGACAACATGGTGGTTTGCTCGACTACCACGCTGGCGCCAGTTGAGTCGAAATGAGCTGCCACGTCGTCTTCGACAACCTCGCGGCAATGGATGGAATCCATAAAGTTGCCGGACACGACAGCGACCTCTCCCCCATCCCCGCTGACGCACGCAGTGATGCTCTCGATCGCGGTGTCAAAGAGTCCTTGAACGAGAAGGTACTGGACCCCAAGGAGTGCGGCGCCGCCAGTGACGAACACGACGGCAATAAGGGCGGTCAGGCGGGCGCGGAAACTCCAGCGCCACTTCGTGGAAGTCACGATTGGGCTCCGATGCGGTACCCCAAGCCAGGGCTGGTGTGAATCACGTTCGGGCGCCCGAGCTTTCGGCGCAGAGTATGGATCGTGAGCCGGACAACCGAAGGCGTGCGCTCCGACCCGCTTTCCCATACATCCGCGAGGAGCTCACCAGTGCTGAGGTATCCGCCGTCGGCGAAGAGGAGCGCCTCGAGCACACCGAACTCTTTTGGCGTGAGGGGCAGGGGTGTACCGTCCCGTTCGGCGACTCGGCGGAGGGTGTCGAGCCTGATAGTCCCTGCCGAGAGCACAACCGGATTCCCTCCCGTGGCTCGGCGAGCGAGCGCGCGCAGCCGGGCCAGGAGTTCGACGTAAGCGAAGGGTTTAGCAAGGTAATCGTCCGCCCCGAGATCGAGGCCGGCGACGCGGTCGCCGAGAGTCCCCGCGGCGGTGAGCATGAGGATCCGCATGGGGTGGTCCTGGTCACGCAGAACGCGGCAGACCGCGTCGCCGGGCAGTACCGGAAGGTCCCTATCGAGGATCATGATGTCGACATCGACCTGCCCGGACTTAGCCAAGGCGGCGGCCCCATCGTGGGCGATGTCAACGAGATAGCCCTCGCTGCGCAACCCCTCCGCGAGAGCCTCGGTCAGGTCGACCTCGTCGTCAACGATCAATACCCGCACTCGCTATTCGCCTCCATCTTCAATAGCCGCTATCACCATAATGAGCCGGCGGTCCCCATTGTCGCCAGCGGGAGGTTAAGTTTCTGTTAGGTCGGGGCAAACATGGACCTAATGGGCGCTTATGTAGAGCTGGTTTACAGCGGTGAGGGTCACCGCTGTAGCTCACGAAAGGCGCTCATGAAAACCCGCAGACTTTTCACCGTTCTATCAGGGCTCACCACCGCAGGCACTCTCGCTCTGAGTGGTTGCGCGGACAACAGCTCGGAAGATCCCGACACCGCTCCACAGAGTTCCGATGAAGCGTCAACATTCCTGGGATGCCTGACCTCCGCAGGAGTAGACGCGAAGATCAACACCAGCGGCCAAGTGTTGATCAAAACCCCCGCCCAGCTCGAGGCCGGCGATGAGATCAGCAGCGACGACGACGGCGAAGCGCTCGCCCTAGAAAGGGACGATGCAGGGAACCTTTGGGTAGCAGCACCAGATGCCACCTATTTCGCTGACAATCCCCAAACCCAAGACGCCTATGCGTCGTGCGAGGAAAAGCATCCGGATTTCATGCAGCCGCAGTCGGACCCAGGAAGCGACCCCAACTTTCAGCAGGACCAAGCTCAGCAGGAGGAAGTAGCCCTGGAGTTCGCCCAATGCGCCAGGCAGAACGGCTTCTCACAGGTTGCTGATCCTGATGCATCCGTAGGTGGCGCGATCCTCCTTCCCGATGGGTTCGATGAGAGTGCTTTCCGTGCCCTCGTCGAGGCGTGCTACGACCCAGCGAACCCGATCGCGATCGCCTCAACTGGTGAGCTCGATTTCGAGCCCTGGAAGATCCTCGAAGAGTTCCAGGAAGATCCCGCATCATGAGCAGCACGGGAAGGGGCCGCCGCAGGCTGCTTCGTATCCTGCTGTCCGCGGTGGTGATTGCGGCCGTAGGCGCAACGGGTGCCGCCATGTGGAGACCTTGGGAGGAGTCCCTCGAAGAATCGGGGTCAGCCGACTCTGCCGCCGCGACCACAGTTCCGGTGGAGTTCGGCGAGCTCACCAGCCGGCTCAGGTTGAACGCGACCCTTGGATATGGGGAACCTATCGAGCTGCCGGCAACGCAGGGAATGATCACCGCATTGCCCGATCCGGGCCAGGTGATCGAGGTCGGTCAGCAGGTTTTTGAAGTCGATGGTAGACCCGTGGTCCTGCTGGAGGGTGAGCGTCCGTTCTGGCGTGAACTCTCGAGCGATTCTGACGATGGCCAAGATGTGTTGCAACTGGAGCAGAATCTCGCCCAATTGGGATTCTTCGACCGTGAGCCCGATTCCCGATTCGATTGGTGGACACTCGATGCTGTGCGCCGTTGGCAAGAGGAACTTGGGATCCCGGTCACCGGAAAGGTAGCTGTGAGCGATGTGGTCGCGGTGAACGCGCCAAGTATTCGAATCTCGCACGTCACCGCTGACCTCGGAGAAACCGGCGTCAGCCCCGCCACCTACACCGCAACCACGCTCAAAGCAGCCACGCCCCTTACCCCCGCCCAGGCTCGGGAACTTACCCCCAACACGCCGGTGACGGTTCTGCTGTCAGATGGCACCGAGCATGCGAACGTCATCGCGTCGATCGATCCGGGCGGACAGCCCACCGACGAAGAGGGGCAGACGACCCCGCCCACGGCCGTGATTGAGTTCCCGGACGAGGAGCAGGTCACGCCCGGCGAACTCGGCAACATCCAGGTGGTTGTGCAAAGCGCCGAAGCAGGCGAGGAGACCCTGATCGTTCCGGTGACCGCGCTGATTGCGACTGCGGAAGACAGCTACGCGGTTGAGGTGCGCGCACGGGAGCAAATCGTAAGAGTACCGGTACAGATCGGTCTGATCGTCGACGCCCGAGTGCAGATCCTCACCTCAGGTTCCGACGTGGAAGGCACACCCAGTGATGCCCCACCGTTGGAACCAGGTGATGAGGTGGTGATCTCACGATGACCGCCCCGCACGCCGCGAAGGTCCAGAAGTGCGCCGGGATGCCAGTTATCGAAGTTCGCGGGGTGTCCAAGACGTATCCTGGCGCACCGGACATCACTGCGCTGCACCCCACGTGGTTGCGCATCCACGAAGGTGATCAGCTCGCAATCATCGGTGCATCCGGTTCGGGCAAAACCACCTTGTTATCGATCCTGGGAACTCTCGATGACCCGACCGTCGGAACAGTGCTCGTCGATGGCCATGACTTTGGCTCGCTGCGGGAGGCAGAGCGCTCGGCGATCCGCGCGGCACGAATAGGCTTCGTGTTCCAACAGTTCCATCTGTTACCGACGATATCGGCCACAGATAACGTCGCCACCGGGTTGCTGTACACCGGAGCATCCGTCGAAGAGCGGCGGGAACGGGCGGTCGCGGCCCTGGAAGACGTCGGGCTTGGGCACCGTTTGCGAAACCGGCCAGGCGAACTCTCTGGGGGTGAGCAACAGCGGGTGGCGATCGCCCGCGCGCTCGTTCGAAAGCCCGCGGCACTGTTCGCCGATGAGCCGACCGGGGCGCTGGATTCGGTCACCGGTGAGGAGATCGTCACGTTGCTCAGCCAGATCGCAGATGCCGGCACCGCGGTGGTCATGATCACCCACGACGAGAGCCTCGCGCGGCAATTTGCTCACCGCATTCGGTTGAAGGACGGCCAGATCATCGAGCGCATCCAGGAGGAGGTACTTTGATGAGCAAAACGCCTACCCGACGGGTTCGGAACCGGCTCCGGGTCTACGACCTCCTCTTCACTGCCTGGGCCGGCGTATCCAGCCGCCCCCAGCGCACCGCCCTGGCGTCTCTTGGCGTGGCGCTCGGGATTGCTTCCTTAACAGCTCTCACTGGTGCGACCGTGTCGAATCAGGCCCAACTGCTCGCAGACCTCGATCGGATGGGAGCCAATCTCGCCATCGTCGCCCCCGCGACCGGCCCGGATGACCGCCTAGTTCCGCTCCCGGAGACCGCGCCGCAGACCGTGAAACGCATCGACGGGGTCGCCGACGTGGGTGTGTTCGAAAGTCCACCGGAAGATGTTGCTGTCTTCCGCAACGACCTCGTGCCAGAACCAGAGACCAACGGACTGGAGGTGGCCGTCGCGCGCCCGGACGTTTTTGGTGCGATCGAGGCGGAGCTCGCCTCAGGCCGCTGGTTCGACGAAGCCACGCGCAAGCTGCCCGTGACCGTACTCGGGCGGACTGCAGCCGACCGGCTCGGGATCGCCCAACCGGGGGATAGGGTAACGATTGACGGGCAATGGTACGGGGTGCTTGGAATCCTTGAATCCGCGGGGCTTGCCACCGATATCGACACCGCCGCCATCCTCGGCGATAAGTGGGTGCGCGATACCTACGATGGCGCCTCGATCGGTGAGGTTTCCGCGATGTACGTCCGGGCAGCACCGGGCAAGATCAGTCAGGTAATGGACGTGCTTGCGACGGCAGCGAGCCCTGGATCGCCGTTCGTGTCCGTCAAAGCGCTCACGCAACTCGCTGACGCCCATACCACCGCTGACAACTCGCTGCAGACCCTCGGCATCGCGCTGGGCGGGATTGCACTGCTGGTCGGCGCCGTCGGGATCGCCAACACAATGGTCGTCACCGTCCTCGAGCGCCGCAGCGAAATCGGGCTGCGCAGATCCCTCGGCGCCCGCCCCAGCCACATCGCTTCTCAGTTCCTCGCCGAAGCCACCTTGGTCGCCCTCATTGGCGGAATCGCAGGTGTCGCTGTTGGGATCGGGGCGGCGAGCGCCCTCGCACTCATCAGCGGGCACCCTCTGGTGATTCCCCTACGGGCGGCGGCCGTGAGTCCCGGCATCGCCGTCATCGTCGGAGCAGCAGCAGGAGTATTCCCGGCACTGCGAGCAGCCAGAATCTCACCCGTTCTCGCGCTCAGAGCCGTGTAACCGTTCGGCGATTCTTGCGGTTCCTGTTCGTGGGGCCGTTCGCTGCGCTTTGGGCAAAGAAAAACTGGCACCCGGAGTAAAAACACCGGGTGCCAGTCAGGGTAGTCGAACAGGCTTAGAAGCCCATTCCGCCCATGTCGGGCTCGCCGCCGCCACCCATTGGCGGGGCCGGCGGTTCGGGCTTGTCAGCCACGATGGCCTCGGTGGTGAGGAACAGGCCCGCGATCGACGCCGCGTTCTGCAGCGCGGAGCGGGTGACCTTCACCGGGTCGTTGACACCAGCAGCGAGGAGATCCTCGTATCCACCAGTGGCGGCGTTGAGGCCGTGGTTCGTTTCGAGGTGGCGCACCTTCTCCACGACGACTCCGCCTTCGAGACCAGCGTTCTCGGCGATCTGCTTCAGCGGGGCGTCAACGGCAACGCGAACGATCCGCGCACCCGTTGCTTCGTCGTCCTCGAGTTCGAGGCTTTCGAAGGCGTCCTTGGTTGCCTGCAGCAGGGAAACCCCACCACCGGCGACGATGCCCTCTTCAACGGCAGCCTTCGCGTTGCGGACGGCGTCCTCAATGCGGTGCTTGCGTTCCTTGAGTTCCACCTCGGTTGCGGCACCGGCCTTGATCACTGCGACACCGCCGGCGAGCTTGGCCAGGCGCTCCTGGAGCTTCTCGCGGTCGTAGTCGGAGTCGGAGTTTTCGATCTCGGCGCGGATCTGGGCCACGCGGCCGTCGATCTGCTCGCGGTCGCCCGCGCCTTCGACGATGGTGGTTTCATCCTTGGTCACAACGACCTTGCGGGCGGTACCAAGCATCGACAGGTCAGCGGACTCGAGGCTGAGGCCAACCGTTTCGGAGATGACCTGACCACCGGTGAGGATGGCCATGTCCTGCAGCATCGCCTTGCGGCGGTCGCCGAAGCCCGGGGCCTTGACGGCAACGGACTTGAACAGCCCGCGGATCTTGTTCACCACGAGGGTGGCAAGGGCTTCGCCCTCGACGTCCTCGGAGATGATGATCAGCGGCTTGCCGGACTGCATGACCTTCTCCAGGAGCGGCAGCAGATCCTTGATGTTGGAGATCTTCGATTCGACGAGGAGCACGTAGGCGTCCTCGAGGACGGCTTCCTGGCGCTCGGCGTCGGTGACGAAGTAGGCCGAGAGGAAGCCCTTGTCGAAGCGCATCCCTTCGGTGAGTTCGAGTTCCAGGCCCAGGGCGTTGGACTCTTCGACGGTGACAACGCCTTCCTTGCCCACCTTATCGAGGGCTTCAGCGATGAGTTCACCGATCTGGTCATCGCCTGCGGAGATGGCTGCCGTGGCAGCGATCTGCTCGCGGGTCTCGACCTCGGTCGCCGAGGAGAGCAGCTTCTCGGTGATCGCGGCAACCGCCTTCTCGATCCCCCGCTTGAGGGCGATGGGGTTGGCGCCGGCGGCGACGTTGCGCAGACCCTCGCGGACGAGTGCCTGAGCGAGAACGGTAGCGGTGGTCGTACCGTCACCCGCAACGTCATCGGTCTTCTTGGCAACTTCCTTGACGAGTTCCGCACCGATCTTCTCGTACGGTTCCTCGAGCTCGATCTCCTTCGCGATGGACACGCCATCGTTGGTGATCGTGGGGGCGCCCCACTTCTTTTCGAGCACTACGTTGCGGCCCTTGGGGCCGAGGGTGACCTTAACGGTGTCGGCGAGCTGGTTGAGCCCGCGTTCCATCCCCCGGCGAGCCTCTTCATCAAAGGCAATCATTTTAGCCATGTCGGGTTTTGATCCTCCGGTACTGGCGTGGATTGTTCGCATGGTGCCCGCGACGGACGATCGGGAAGCCTGCGGTCACGTCCCGCAGTTTCACGACCTCACCCTACGAACGGGTTTATCACTCTCAAGGCGAGAGTGCTAAGAACTATTATTGGCACTCTCACCCCGAGAGTGCAAGACGGCGCCGTGTTGAACGTGTCACGGCGCCCGCCGCGGGCAGCGCTAGTAGCGCTGGCTACGGCGCGAGAGCGGGCGGATCGACTATCCCGAACCGCTGGCGCAACGCCCGGATCGCCGCATACCACCCGTTCATCCCATGGACCCCGGGGCCGGGCGGGGTTGAGGAGGAGCACAGGTAGACGCCGGGGATCGCCCCGGAATACGGGTTGCGCCACGGAGATCG
>JAJYRV010000059.1 GCA_021793935.1 Actinomycetes bacterium
TTCCGATCGGACAGACGGCGGGTCGCCCGGGCCCGGTCGAGGAACTCCAGGATCGGGATCGCCACGCGGCGGGAGGTGCCGAGCGCTTTGCGGGCGTCGCTCGTGGTGAAGGGTTGAGGAAGGGCGCGCAGCCGGTGCAGCGCGAGTTTCGCCGCATCCGCGGGCAGGACCACCCCGGGGGCGGGGAGGAAGATCCGGCCGAGTCGGGCCGCCGCGGCGAGGTGCGCGTCACTGAGACCGGCGCCGCGGATCTGCTCCCGGGTCGGTGCCCGGAATGGGGCGTGTGCACTCTCGGCCAGCAGTTCTGCGAGCGCCGCCTCCACCTCCGGGGGCAACGCCGCCGACCGGGACGTCACCTTGCCCTCCTGGATCCGCAGCCCCGGGGGGAGGAGGGAGGCGATGAGTTCCGGGGCCGGGACGCGGAGGCCGTATTCCGCGAGGGCGTGCGCGATTTCGCTGGGCGCGAGCCCGGGGTTGAGCGGTTGGAGGTGGTCGTGGCGGCGCACGATCTGCGCGATCCGCGCGCTCGCCTCCTCCTGCCAGCCTGGGCTCATCCGCCACGGGGAGGTGCCCTGGGTTCGGATCCCCAGGCGGCGCAGCGTGTCGCGGTGGACGACCCCGCGTGCCCTGACTTCGACGTCGAGGTCGGGCTCGGCCCCGCGGCCGCGGAGCTCCCGGGCCCGGGCGAACCGCGGGGGAAGGCCGCTTAGACGGGGAAGGGAACGCAGCGGGGCGGGGTCGGGATCGACGACGAGGGCGCCCCACAGCCGCCGGTCACCCGGGTCGCGCAGAACGGTCCGGTCGCCCTGGCGCAGCGGGACCGGGGCGGGCAGCGTGAGCCGGGCATGGGAGTCATCGAGCAGCTGCATGCGCACCTGGGCGGCGCGCGAGCCGATGTGCCACATCGGGGTGCGCGGGACCCGGCCCGTACCGGTGAGCAGGCGCACGTCGACGACGTCGGTGAGGTGCCACGCCCCCGGTTGCCACAGCGCGTCACCCCGCCCGAGGTCCTCCACGGCCCCGGTGAGGTTGAGCGCGACCCGGGTGCTCCCGGCAACCCGATCGCGCGGGGTGTTGAGGGATTCCAAGGAGCGAACCCGGACGCTCCCGGCCGGGCCGAGAAGCTCCTCGCCGGCGGTGATCACCCCCGCGGGCAGTGTTCCGGTGACGACCGTGCCGGCACCCGCGACCGTGAATCTGCGGTCGATCCACACCCGCACATCGGCGGCGTCGTCCGCTTGCGGTGCCGCTGCTCCGAGCGTGGCGAGCGCGTCGCGCAGCGGCGCCATGCCCTCGCCCGTCACGGCGCTCACCGGCAGGACCCGGGCTCCGGCGAGCGACGTCCCGGCGATCTCCTCCCGGACCCGATCCGCCGCGGCCCCCGGATCGGCGAGGTCGCAGCGGGTGATCGCGAAGATCGCCGCCCGGGTGCCGAGGGCGTCGAGCGCGGCGAGGTGTTCGGCGGCTTGGGGCATCCACGGGTCATCGGCCGCGACGGCGAACAGGGCGAGCGGCACTGAACCGACACCGCTGAGCATCGTCGTGATGAACTTCTCGTGACCGGGGACATCGACGAACGCGATCGTGGTGCCGGCGAAATCCGCCCAGGTGAACCCGAGCTCGATCGTGAGCCCGCGCTCGCGTTCCGCCTGCAATCGATCAGGATCCATGCCCGTGAGGGCGCGCACCAACGTCGACTTACCGTGATCGACGTGTCCGGCCGTCGCGATGACCACCGACCGCTGGGTCATGGGCCGCCCTCGGTGAGAACCATGTTGAGGGCGCTGATGAGGGCGGCATCCTCGCGCGGGTCGACGGCGATGAGGTCGAGGAGTACCTGCCCGCCCCGCACCCGCCCCATGATGGCGGGGCGCTGGGCCCGCAGCGCCGCTGCGTGTTTCTCCGGCAGTGCGACCGCGGCGGAGGGCAGGTGCACGCCTGGAGCGCCGCCCCCACCCACGGCCGCCTCGGTGTCGATGACCCGCCCGCCCGTGGCCTCGGCGATGCGGCGTGCGCGCCCGCGTAGTTCCTCGCGCGTGCGGGCGAGCGCGGCGACCACCGGCGGCGGGGGTCCGAGCAGGGTGGCTTCGAGGGCGGCGAGGGTGAGTTTATCGACCCGGAGGGCGCGGGCGAGGGGGTGGCGCCGGAGCCGGTGGATTAGTTCGGGTTCACCCAGGAGCAGCCCCGCCTGCGGGCCGCCGAGGAGTTTATCTCCCGAGGCGATCACGAGCGAGGCGCCCTCGCGCAAGGCCGTGCGCGCATCGGGTTCATCGGGAAGGCGTGGGTGCGGGCGGAGCAGGCCCGAGCCGATATCGGCGACGATGGGAACCCCCGCCTCCCGGGCGAGCACGTCGATTCCCACCCCGCCGGCGAAGCCCTCGACGAGGAAGTTCGAGGGATGCACCTTGAGTACGAAACCCGTGCGCGCATCGATCGCCTCCAGGTAATCCCGCAGGTGGGTTCGGTTCGTCGTGCCGACCTCGCGGATCTCCACGCCCGTGGCGGCGATGAGCTCAGGAATGCGGAACCCGTCGCCGATCTCGACCATCTCGCCCCGAGAGAGCACGACGTTCCCCGCCGGTGCGAGCACGTGGCAGGCGAGAGCGATCGCGGCGGCACCGTTGTTCACCACGTGCGCCTCGGCCCCCGCCGCGGCCGCTAGCGCCGCGATCGCTGCCTGCCCGCGCGGCGAGCGGCGGCCCGTGTGAAGGTCGAGCTCGACATCCGTCGCACCGGCCGCCTGAACGAGCGCCGCCTGCGCCGCCTCCGACAGGGGCGCGCGCCCGAGATTCGTATGCACGACGATTCCGGTGGCGTTGATGACCTCGCGCAAGCTCGTGGGCGCGGAGGGGAGGGCGTCGGCGATGGTAGCGGCGAGGCGCGCCGCCGCTGCGTCGCTGGGCTCCGGGCTCGGAGCCGGGGTGGTGGCAGCCTCCGCGCGCACTTCCGCGAGGGCAGCGCGAACCCGGCCCGTGACGAAGCTGCGCCCGAGCGTATCGATCGCGCGGCGCAGCGGGGGCTCGCCCAGGACGCGGTCCACCGAGGGTATCGATCGTCGAGGGTCGTTCACTCCCACCTTCCTTGGCTCGCTCGCACCGCCTGAGTCTTGGCGGAGGCGGACGGGAATCGAACCCGCCTGGCCGAGTTGCTCGGCCACAACGGTTTTGAAGACCGCGCCCGTCACCAGACGAGGTACGCCTCCAGTGCCTAAGCCTAGACCCTGTAAGAATGGGAGGGCCCGACGTTGACCTGGAGGACCGATGGTGAGACTCACCCAATTTGCCGCCGGTGGCGGCTGCGCGTGCAAAGTTCCTGCCAATGAACTGGAGGAACTCCTCGGAGATCTGCCAGGGTTCGACGATGAGAACCTACTCGTGGGCCTGGACAACGGTGACGATGCGGCGGCCGTGCGCATCAACGGCGGCCAGGCGGTCATCGCCACGGCGGACTTCTTCACCCCCATCGTTGATGATCCCTACGACTTCGGCCGGATCGCCGCCGCTAACGCCCTCTCCGATGTCTACGCGATGGGCGGGGACCCCCTGGTGGCGCTCAACCTCCTCTCCTGGCCCCGGGAGGCCATCGATTTCGCGCACGCGGCGGAAGTGATGCGCGGCGGGGCCGACATCTGCCGGGAAGCGAACTGCCACCTCGCCGGCGGGCACAGCATCGACGACAAAGAACCCAAATACGGCCTCGCCGTCACCGGCATCGCCGATCCGGATCGGCTGCTGCGAAACGACGCGGCCGCGCCCGGACTACCGCTCACGCTGACCAAGCCCCTCGGAGTTGGGGTGTTGAGTAACCGGCACAAGGCTACGGGGGAGAATATCAACCACGCGATCGCATCGATGGTGACGCTCAACCGCGACGCCTCGAAGGCCGCGCTCGCGGCGGGGGCCGCCGCGGCCACGGACGTGACCGGGTTCGGGCTGCTCGGCCACGCCTACAAGATGGCGCGGGCCTCGAACGTCAGCCTCGTCATCGACGGCGGCGCCGTTCCCTACCTCGAGGGAGCGCGCGAGGCCGCGGCCGCCGGATACATCCCGGGCGGGAGCAGGCGGAACCTGGACTGGGTGCGCCCGCACCTGACCAGTTCCCGGGAGGACCTCGACCTGGTGCTCCTCGCCGACGCCCAAACCTCGGGGGGATTGCTCGTCGCCGGGGAACTCCCGGGCTACCCGGTCATCGGTCACGTGGAACCGCGCGGCGAGACCCCATTGGTGGTCCGGTGAGGCAGGCAATGAACCATAATGAAGGTCATGGTTCCCGACCCCGTACTGTTTGACCTCCCCGAAGGGAGCCGGCGCCTCACCCGGCGGGTCGTGCTCCTCACCGGAGCCTCCGGATCGGGGAAAACCTCCCTCGTGCGCCGGCTCGGGATTCCCACCATCACCCTCGATGATTTCTACTTCGACCACGACGAGCCCGGCCTGCCCGAACGGTTCGGGATCGTGGATTGGGACGACCCGGCCACGTGGAATCGGCGCGCGGCGGTGGAGGCCCTCCTGCAGGTGTGCCGGGAGGGAGAGGCGGACGTGCCGATCTACGACATTCCCACCTCGACCCGAACCGGAAGCCGGCGGTTCATCGCCGATGGCAGCCCGATCGTCGTCGCGGAAGGGATATTTGCCGCAGAAATAGTTCGCGAGCTGCACGCGGAGCAGGTGCTCGCCGACGCGATCGTCATCGCCCGGCCGAGATTCACCACCTTCTGGTTCCGGCTCCTTCGGGATCTGGGCGAGGCGCGCAAACCCCCGCTCACTCTCGTGCGGCGGGGATGGGCGCTGCTGCGAGCAGAACCGGGACAGCTGCAGAAATGGCAGGCCCAGGGCTGCCGGAAACTCAGCCCGGCGAAAGCCGAGCACTGCATCCGCGAGCTGATCTCCCGGCCCGCCGAGCCTGCCGCCTGACCAGCGCCTTACCCGGGGTAGGAGTACACCTCTTCACCCTTGATGAACACCCGCTGCGCCCGCTGCATCACGTCGAGCGGATCGCCGCTCCAGATCGCGACGTCGGCGAGTTTGCCCGGGGCGAGCGACCCCACCCGGTCGGCGATGCCGAGCACCTTGGCGGGGTTGATCGTCACGGCCCGCAGCGCCGTCTCCCGGTCGAGACCTTCCTTCACGGCGAGCGTTGCCTGGTGAATGAGGAAGTTGATGGGGGTGACCGGGTGATCGGTGATGATGGAGATCTCCACGCCCGCCTTGGCAAGTTTGCCCGGGTTGGCAAGCGACCGGTTGCGCAGCTCCACCTTGGAACGGGAGGTGAACAGCGGGCCGATGAGCACCGGCACGCCCCGCTCGGCAACAAGGTCCGCGACGAGGTGCGCCTCCGTGCCGTGGTCGAGCACGAGGTCGTAACCGAACTCCTGCGCCACCCGCAGGGCAGTGGCGATGTCATCGGCGCGGTGGCAGTGCTGGCGCCACGGGATCTCCTTGTTCAGCACCATCGCGACCGACTCATTCTTCAGGTCGCGAGCATCGAAGGGGCCCTCCGCCGCCTGCTGTTTAGCGAGATAGTTCTGGGCGTCGACGAAGGCCTGCCGCAGGACGCTGGCGACCCCGAGCCGGGTGGAGGGCATCTTCTTCTGGTTGTTGTACACCCGCTTGGGATTCTCCCCGAGCGCCGATTTCACTCCGACGGGGGAGCGCAACACCATCTGATCGACGACCGTGCCGTGGGTGTGGATGGCCACGCAGAGCCCACCGACGACGTTGCCCGAACCGGGGTTCACGCCCACCGCCGTGACTCCGCCTTCGAGGGCGTCACGAAAGCCGGCCTCGGAGGGATTGATCGCGTCGATCGCGCGCACCTGGGCGGTCACCGGGTCGGTCATCTCATTCGTGTCCTCCCCCTCCCAGCCCTCGGCTTCCTCCGCGGTGCCCAGGTGGGTGTGCGCATCGACGAGGCCGGGCAGGACCCACGTGCCACCGGCATCAACCTGGCGGGCACCTGCGGGAATCTCGACGTCGGTGCCGAGTGCCTCGATCGTGCCGTCCTTGATGAGCACCGTTCCGGTGAAGGGCTCGCCCTCGATGGGTACGACGTATCCGTTCGTGATCGCAAAAAGACTCATACCCCGATCCTGCCATGTCCGGCCCCCGAGCACCGGGCAGGAACAACGGTGAGATGATGGGGGCGTGT
The DNA here is from genome assembly GCA_021793935.1 of Actinomycetes bacterium. The sequence continues at coordinate 6,148 of JAJYRV010000059.1, forward strand.
ACTCCTCCCGCCCGCCCGCGCGCCCGTGGGTGAATGCGATCGCGTTCGCACTCATCCTCGCCGGCGCGGTGTTCGCCTACTTGCTGTACCGGCTGCATCGGTTCGCGAAAGCCTCAGAAGGGTCGGTGAATGAGATCACGCTCACCGGCGCGGACATGATCCTGCTGGGCGGCGGGGCGCTCGCAAGCTGGATCATCGCCGGAGTGCTCCTGCGGTGGCAACGGCGCCGGGACCAGGCAGGCGACGCCGATTCATAATCGCGGCGAGGCCCGCACGGTCTCGAGGCCGGGTCAGCGCCGGCGGCGCCGGTCGTCGGTGTCGAGGTCGATCTCCTCATGGGCGAGGTCCTCGGAGATGTCCTCCTGCTCGGTGACCGTCTCCTTATCGAGCCGCACCCGTTCAACCGGCACAGTCTCCTTATCAACGCCGACTCGTTCCTCATTCAAGGTGATGTCGTGCTCGTCCTCAGTGAGGTTCGGGCCGCTCATCGCCTCCCGGGCGTTCTCATCCGTGATCGGTTCGCGTTCCACCCGGAGCTCTTCATGCTGCACGGGAACGGTGATGTTCTGACTTTCCGTCACGACGTGTTTGCGCAGGCGTGCCCGTTCGGCCGGAACGCTCTGCTTGTCAACGTGTAGCCGCTCCTCCGAGCGAGTCATCGCATCCTGGGAGTCACGCCCGCCCCGGTGGCCTTCGCCGTGTTCCTGCCGGGCGTGCTCGTGGTGCCCGTCCCCTCGGCGGTCCGTGCCCTGTGCGCCGAAGTAGTAATCCCAGATCTGCTCCTGCTGGGGATCGGTGAGCGCGTCGTCGGCATCGATTCGCGGGGCGTCCTTGACCATGTCCTTGTTGAAGGTGACGTGCACGGCGTCACCGTCGAAGGTCGCCCCCTGGAGCGGGACGAAGGATTCCGACATGCCGAACAGGCCGGTTGCCACGCTGACGAACAACGGCTGGCCGCTATCGTCGTCGACAAATACTTGCTTGACCGTTCCGACCTTCGCGTCGTCCTGATCGACGACCTTGGAGTCGAAAACGCTGTTGATGTTGCTGGAGTCAATCATTCTGTTCATCCTTTTCTCTCATGGAGTGGGTGATGGTTACCGGCCGAGGCCTGCGTAGTCGACCTTGCGGTGATAGCGCATCCCGGCGAGTCCGCCGAGGATCGCGCCGAGGAGGCTGATGACGACGACAGCAATCGCGGTGATGATGCCTGTCGCCGTCAGCGTGCCCTCGTCGATGGGAATGCGGGGGAAACCGTTGAGGTTGCCCAAAATGTTGAACTTGGACCCGGCGATCGCCGCGATGATCGCGACGAGGATCGCGATGACGATCGCCCAGATCCATACGGCAAGGCCCTGTTTGGCGCCGGAGAAGCGCGCCATCCGGCCGGCCACGTAGCCCCCGCAGTAGTAGGCGATGAAGAGGATCACCGCGAGCACCACGGCGCCGATGATACTCACCGTGTCGGCGCTGGAACTGAGTTCGTCGGCCGCGCGTTGCACATCGCCGTCCACCGCTCCTAAGCCGACCCCGGCGCCGATGGCGCTGAGGATGGCGGTGAGGAGAACCGCGGCGCCCATGGCGGTGAGCCAGCCGAAGAAGGCGGCGCCCCATTTGAAACCGCCGTAGCGGTCGCTTTCTCGGTCGAGCACTTCCTCCCGCCGAGTGGGGCCCCTCGTTGCCGCGACGACCGTCGGGTCCTCACGTGGTGTATCCCGTTCACTTCGCATTTCCCTACTCCTGCCTAACCCGGTGCGGTTGCCCCCGGACTCACGCCGTCTACCTAGAATCCGCCGGGCCCGTCCGATGCAATAGGGGGTTGACCTCTCCGGCGCCGGTGGCATCGGGACCTAGTTTTCGGAAAAGATTCCCTCGCGCCTCCTCGGCCGCGTCACTTGCTTGGTCGATGAGCCGGTTGAGCGTCCGGCTCACCCTGGGTTCGGTTCCGCCCTCGGATATTTTCGGGCTCGTTGCGACGTGACCTGCTCTCTCCTTCCGATCACCGGCGCGCGCCGGTGATCGGTGAATTCTTGCGCGATGGAAGGAGATAAACGGGGGCGCGAGTGGCAGGGATGTGCCGCAACCCCCGCGCCGGCATCCGCTCAGCGGAGCGGTCTAGGTCCAGGTGGTGCCGGAACCGTGGATCGGCCCGGCGCTTTCGAGGTACGCCTGCACACCGGCGGAGTCGAGGTCACCCATGCCCGCCTCGGCCATGTGGCGGAAGACCGTTTCTGCCGCGTGCAGAACCGGGGCGGGAGTGCCGGTCGCCGCGGCCTCGGCGAGGGCGAAACGCAGATCTTTGATCATGAACCGGGCGGGGCTCGCCGGGGAATGGTCACGGTCGATGAACTTCTTCCCCTTCACTTCCAGCAGTCGGGATCCGGCGTAGCCGCCGGCGAGGCTCGGGATGAGAGCAGCGAGATCCAGCCCGGCACGCTCCGCCATCACCACCGCCTCCCCGAGCGCAACAGTGGTTGCCGCAACGATGAGTTGGTTCGCCGCCTTCGCCACCTGCCCCGAACCCAGTGGGCCAAGATGCGTGCACGTGCCGCAGGCGGCGAGCGCCGCGGCCGCGGCCTGCGCTGCGTGCGGGGAACCGCCGAGAAAAATACTCAGCTCTCCCGCGGCGGCACCTTCGACTCCGCCGCTCACCGGCGCATCGACCAGTTCGAGGAGGCCGCGAGAATCCTTGGCGAGGTCGGCGCCGAGCGCGCGAGTCTCCTCGGGGGAACTTGTCGAACACGCGACGACGACGAGGGGAGCCTGGGCGCCGGAAAGGAGGCCGCCGCGGGCGTACAGCACGTCCCGCAGTTCGGGTAGGTCGGGCAGCATCGTCACCACCACGTCCACGTGACCGGCGAGGTCGGCCGGGGAATCGGCCCATACGGCTCCGGCCCGCAGCGCGGCTGTCGCGGATTCCTTGCGCCGGGCGTGGATGACCAACGGCGCCGCGTCCCGTTGCTGCTGAATCCTTTGCGCCATGGGGGCGCCCATCGCCCCCAGGCCGATGAAACCGATCCGTTGCATCCCTCGTCCTTACTCGACACCTCGTCACTCGCCCTTTAATCATGGCTGAGAAATAAGAATGGGTCAGCGGTTTCCCGCTGACCCATTCCGGTACCGCCGTGCGCCCGGCGCGGTTCCT
>JAJYRV010000060.1 GCA_021793935.1 Actinomycetes bacterium
GAGATCCCCCCGGTCGTAAGGAACGAGGACGTCAACGTGCACGTGCGGCCGCGGCAGAAGGTCGGCGATGCGTTCCCGCAGTTCCTCGATGCCTGACCCCGTGCGCGCGGAGACGACGACGGCGCCTGCCTCGGCGGTACGCAGCCGGGCGATTGCTGCCGGTTCGGCGAGGTCGACCTTATTCAACACCACGAGCTCGGGGATGTCTTCCGTTCCTGGGATGTCGCGCAAGACGTCACGCACCGAGCGGATCTGGCCCTCGGGATCATCGTGGGAGGCGTCGACCACGTGGAGGATGAGGTCGGCGGATGCGACCTCTTCGAGCGTGGAGCGGAACGCCTCGACGAGTTCGGTCGGCAGTTGCCGCACGAAACCGACGGTGTCGGCGATCGTGAACTCGCGCCCATCCTCGGTCCTCGCCCGCCGGACGGTCGGGTCGAGGGTCGCAAAGAGTTCGTTGTCAACGAGCACGCCGGCTCCGGTGAGGCGGTTGAGCAGTGAGGATTTGCCCGCGTTTGTATACCCGGCGATCGCCACGCCCGGCGTTCCCGAGGCCTGGCGGGAGTGCCGGCGGGTTTCCCGCGCCGGGGCCATCGCGGCGATTTCCCGGCGCAGTTTCGCCATTCGGTTCCGGATGCGGCGCCGGTCGAGTTCGATCTTCGTCTCCCCCGGCCCGCGCGAGCCGATCCCTTCGCCACCGGCGGCTTGGCCACCGGCCTGCCGGGACATCGATTCCCCCCAGCCTCGCAGGCGCGGGAGGAGGTACTCCAGCTGCGCAAGCTCGACTTGGGCTTTGCCTTCCTTGGATTTCGCGTGCTGGGCGAAAATGTCGAGGATGAGGGCGGTGCGGTCAATCACCTTCACCTTCACCACATCTTCGAGTCCGCGGCGCTGGGAAGGCGCGAGTTCGGTGTCAACGATGACGGTGTCCGCTCCGGTAGCGGCGACGAGATCGGCGAGTTCCCTCGCCTTTCCCGATCCCAGGTACGTAGCCGCGTCGGGGGCCTGGCGGCGCTGGAGCACCCCATCGAGCACGGTTGACCCGGCAGTTTCGGCGAGTGCCGCAAGTTCATGGAGGGAACGCTCCGCCGCCTCGGGGGCACCGGAGGTGAAGATCCCGGCGAGGATCACCCGTTCGAGGCGGAGCTGCCGGTTCTCTACTTCGTGAACGTCGTGGAGTTCGGTACTCAGGCCCCGCACACGCCGGAGCGCCGCGCGCTCCTCGAGGTGGAACTCATCGCCTTCGTGTTCGCCTTCGGTCTCACCGTCTTGCAACGCGGAGCCGGCGCGCGCGAGGATCCTCGCCACGAGTTCATCGGCGCGGTTATCAGTGTGGGGAGTGGTCATCGGGTCCTTATCTGTAGGTGATATCTCCACTCTCCCATGGCCGTTCCCGCCTGACCAGTGATTTTCGCTTCTCTGGGCGCGTAAACTAGCGCCCGTGCCTCACTATTTCAGCCCCGATGCCGACGCCACCGCCTCCCGCGCGAAGGAGAAGCGGATCACGCTTCGTACCGAGCCGTTCACGGTAATGATGGACCGGGGAGTGTTCTCCGGGGAAAAGGTGGATCCCGGCACGAAAGTACTCCTCGAACTCGTGCCCGATCCGGTGGGCGCAGGCACCGCTGTCGATGTCGGTTGCGGGTGGGGGCCGATCACGATGGCGCTTGCCTCGGCGCTCCCGGACGCGCGGGTCATCGGGGTGGACGTCAATCCCCGCGCTGTGGAGCTCACGCGTGAAAACCTCGCCCGCAATGGCCTCACCGGCGAGGCTCACCTCGTCGAGGACCTGCTCGGCGTCGAACCCGACCTCACCTGCGACGTCATCTGGTCCAATCCGCCGATCCGAGTGGGAAAGAACGTCCTGCACGAGATCATGCGCACGTGGCTGCCCCGCCTGTCCCCCGGCGGGGTCGCCTACCTCGTCGTCAACAAGAACCTCGGCGGCGATTCGCTGCACAAGTGGATTGAGCGGGAACTGGGCTTCGAGGTAGAACGAGTGGGCAGCCGCCAGGGCTTCCGGGTCCTCGCCGTCACCCCCACCAGTTGATCTCCGCAAAAATCTGCGCCTCCGCCGCGGCGAGGGCGTGTTCGCCGAGAACGACGCGGGTATTCCCTCCGCCGAAGACCGCGATCCATTCCGTCGCAGCCCCCTCCCCGAGCCACGTGCGGGCGGCGGCGCCGGCGGCGATCGCGAGGGTGTCGGCGGAGAACATCTCCCCCGCTTGGAAGTCGAAGCCACGCACTTGCACCGCGCCGATCCGTTCGGTTCCGATGACCGTGCCCGCCTCTCCGGTGAGGTCGACCTCCCGTTCCCCCATGATCGTCGTAGCGGCGACGAGGTCGGCGGTAGGTTCCGCGCGGGGCGGGGTGTGGAAGTCGACGTCCGTGAGTTCGGCCGCGGAGGCGAGCGCAGCGACGGCGATGGTGCGCCCGCCCAGGCGGATGCGAAGCGCCGGGCGCGGATCGGTGAGGCCGGTGAGGTGCAGGACCGAATCGTGACCTTCGGCGCGGGCGGGTTCCCCTCCGGCGAGGGACCACGGGCCGTGGTTGATAAGGTATTCCTCCCCTTCGCGCCGCACCTGCATTTCCATCCCGTCGATGAAGAAGTCCCAGGACGTTCGCGACGTCGCCTGCGCATGCAGGTGTGCCGCAGCGAGGCGCACGGCGGCAGAGGGCGGGGAGATTTCCCCGTCGGGGGTGAAGGCGCGGGGGTGCTCGTCGACCGCGACGAACAGGTCCGCCCCAACACCCCGCACCGGTTCCAATGCCGCCGCGATTTTCTCCTGCGTGGGCGGCCCTCCGGGATGTATGAGGGCGGTGGTGCCAGCGCTCATTCCTTTAAAGAGTTTCATTCTGCCCAATCCACGTGATCCGGTTATCCCGTTTGAACCATTTTCGTTGTCGGCGCGCGAGCTGCCGCGTCGCGAGCGCTACTTGCTCGATCGCTTCGGCCCGGGTGCAGCGGCCGGCGATGACGTCGATCGCCTGCTGGTAACCAACGGCCCTCGAGGCCGTCTTGCCCTCGGCGAGTCCGCGACCTAAGAGCGCCTCGGTCTCCTCCACGAGCCCGCGGGTGAACATCTCCCTCGCGCGGGCATTGATCCGCGCGTCAAGTGCCGCCCCGTCGACGTCGATCCCGACCGCCACGGTGGGGTACACGTACGTCGGGTCGGGTAAGGAGGCGGTGAACGGGGCCCCGGTGAGTTCGATGACCTCGAGCGCCCGCACGATCCGGCGGGTGTTCGCCCGGTCAATCTGGGCCGCGGCTTCGGGATCACGCCGGGCCAGCTCGTCGTGGAGCAGTCCGGGCCCGATCTGTTCCGCCCGCTCCATCAGGCGCGCGCGCACCTCGGGGTCGGTTGCGGGGAACTCGAAGTGCTCCAACACCGCCCGCACGTACAGTCCGCTGCCGCCCACGAGGATCGCCCGCTTCCCCGCGGCGCGGATCTGCTCGATGTCCGCTCGCGCGGCCCGTTGATAGGCCGCCACGGACGCCTCTTCGGTGACGTCCAGGACGTCGAGTTGATGGTGCGGGATCCCCCGGCGTGCGTCGGGGGGAACCTTCGCAGTGCCGATATCCATGCCCCGATACAGCTGCATCGCATCGGCGTTGACGATTTCCGAAGGCTCCCGCTCGGCGAGGTCGAGGGCGAGGTCGGATTTACCCGTGGCGGTCGGGCCGACGACGGCGATGACCGCCCCGCGCGGAGCCTCGATCATGGGACTCGCAGTGAGGGGATGCCCAGCGACACCGCGGTCGGGCTTTCCGGCGGTGCCGCTTGGGCGCGCTGCCACGCGTCGCCGCCGGGGGTGCGCCGCCACGTGAAGTCGGCGGCGTCTGCGATGAGGTGGTGGGAGGCAGCGCCGGTGATCGTCGTCGTCACCATGTCACCCGGGCGAGGTCGATCCACTTCGGGGAGTTCGGCGATGTGGGCGGGCACCCCGATGTGGACGAGTCGGTTATCCCGGGCGCGCCCGGTGATCCGCGCAGTCGCGTCGTCCTTGCGGCCCTGGGAATCGGCGAGCATCACCTCGACCGTGCGCCCGATCTGCTTCACGTTCTCTTCCTCCGAGATGCGCTGCTGGAGGGCGAGGAGGCGCCCATAGCGCTCGGCGACGACGTCGGCGGGCACCTGGTCGGGCATGGTCGCCGCGGGTGTGCCGGGGCGCGGAGAGTATTGAAACGTGAAGGCCGAAGAGAAGCGGGAGGCCTCAACGACGTCGAGGGTGGCCTGGAAATCCTCTTCCGTCTCGCCGGGGAAACCGACGATGATATCGGTGGTGATCGCGGCGTGCGGGATGCGTTCCCGTACCTTGTCAAGGATGCCGAGGAACTTCTTCGATCGGTAGGAGCGTCGCATTGCTCGCAGCACGGCGTCGGAGCCCGACTGCAGCGGCATGTGCAGGCTCGGCATCACCGTCGGGGTCTGTGCCATCGCCTCGATGACGTCGTCGGTGAATGCCGCCGGGTGCGGGGAGGTGAACCGGATGCGTTCCAATCCCTCGATCGCTCCGCAGGCACGAAGGAGCTTGGCGAACGCTCCCCGATCCCCGAAACCCACGCCGTAGGAGTTGACGTTCTGCCCCAGCAGCGTCACTTCAACCGCGCCCTGGGCGACGACGGCCTCCACTTCGGCGAGCACGTCACCCGGGCGGCGGTCGCGTTCCTTGCCGCGCAACGAGGGCACGATGCAGAACGTGCACGTGTTGTTACACCCCACCGAAATGGAGACCCACGCGGCGTAGGCGCTGTCGCGGCGGGTGGGCAACGTGGAGGGGAAGGTCTTCAGCGCCTCCTCGATCTCCACCTGGGCCTCACCGTTGTGGCGGGCCCGTTCGAGGAGTACCGGCAGCACGTCGATGTTGTGGGTGCCGAAGACGACATCGACGTAGGGGGCGCGGTCGACGATGCCGTTGCGGTCCTGCTGCGCCAGGCAGCCGCCGACGGCGATCTGCATTCCCGGGCGTTGCTGCTTCAGCGAGGCGAGCTGGCCGAGGTTTCCATAGAGGCGGTCGGAGGCGTTCTCCCGTACCGCGCAAGTATTGATGACGACGACGTCCGCGCCGGCCGCTTCGTCCATCAACCCGCCCGCGCCGACGGTGTTCGCTTCCACGTACCCCGCCTCCAGAAGCAGGCCCTTCATCCGTTCAGAGTCGTGGACGTTCATCTGGCAGCCGAGGGTACGCACCATGTACGTGCGTGGTGTTTCTGTGGCAGTCACACCCCGAATGTTACCTTCCTTGAAAACACGTCGCTCCCCCGCACCTGCCTTCGGGCACGAGGCCATATCAATGCACCCGCGCTCCGATTAGAATCGGGAGCGTTGAGAGGCACATCTCACACAGGTTGCGTCACATTTTGATCACGGCTGTGACATTTCGTGCAAACGTGGTGCATCGTTAGGATTATCGATGGCGAATACTGACGCCTTCAGGACAAAGGAGTTGAAGCATGCGACGTAGTACCGCGTTGGCAGGTCTCGCGGCAGCGAGCCTCGTTCTTGCTGCCTGTGGCGGCGGCAACGAAGGCGGCGGCGAAGATTCGGGCGGCGGCGGAGGCGATTCCGCCAGCGAGGTTGAAGTATTCACCTGGTGGGCGGCCGGATCGGAACTCACCGGCCTGGAAGCGCTCGAAGAGGTTTTCGCCGAGCAGCACCCGGACACGAAGTTCATCAACGGGGCGGTCGCCGGTGGCGCGGGTTCGGCAGCGAAGGATCTGCTGCAGACCCGGCTGCAGTCCGGCAACCCACCCGACACGTTCCAGGCCCACGCTGGCATGGAGCTCAAAGACTATATCGATGCGGGCCAGCTCGAGGATGTTTCGGATCTGTATGAAGAGTTCGGGCTCACCGACGCCTTCCCTGATGACCTCATTGATCTCCTCACGGTTGAAGGGGCGATCTACTCGATCCCCTCAAACATCCACCGTTCCAACGTCGTGTGGGCGAACCCGGACGTCCTTGACGAAGCGGGGGTCGATCCCGACGCCCGACCGGAGACGATCGACGATTGGATCGCAGACCTTCAGAAGGTCGAAGACTCCGGCGCCGTCGCTCTCTCGGTCGCCGCGCCGTGGACCCAGGTGCACCTGTTCGAAACGGTGCTCATGGCCGATTTGGGTGCCGACGGGTACAACGGGTTGTGGAGCGGCGAGACCGACTGGTCGAGCCCGGACGTCACCACCGCGCTCGAGCACTTCGAAACGCTCATGGACTTCACGAACACCGACCGCGACGGGCTCGACTGGCCCGACTCCACGCAGATGGTGATCGACGGCGAAGCCGGTTACAACGTCATGGGCGACTGGGCGGTCGCGTTGTTCGAGGAGAACGACGTCGAACGCGGCAGCGGGTTCATCGACTTCCCCGTGCCCGGCACCGAGGGCCAGTTCGGATTCCTCGCCGACTCCTTCACCCTCCCCGTCGGGGCACCGCACCCCGATGGTGCGAAGGCGTGGCTGGACACGATCGGCTCCCTCGACGGGCAGGTCGCCTTCAACAAGGCCAAGGGGTCGATCCCCGCACGCACCGACGCCGATCCGGAGGAGTTCTCCGAATATCAGCAGAGCGCGATCGAGTCCTATGCCTCGGATGACATCGTCGCCTCCCTCGCCCATGGCGCAGCTGCGTCCGTCACCGTGCTCAACGGGGTCGAGAACGCAATCTCGAAGTTCACCTCCGGCGGATCGGACGTCTCCACGCTGCAAGAGGAGCTCGTCGCCGCGGTCGAGTAAAACCACGCACACGGCCTAGCGGTGCGGGGGGATGCGTCCCCGCACCGCTCGTGCCGATGCTGACCGGACCACTGCAGCCAGGAGGGCGGGGAAATGAACCGGATGAAGCGGTTGGGGCCGCCGCTAGCGCTACTTGCCCCCTCATTCATCCTCATCGGGGTGTTCGTGTACGGGCTCATCGCCGTCAACACCCATACGGCGATGACGGACAATCACACGGCACCGCAGGCTTTCGGGCAGACGCCCGTGGAGTTCGTCGGCTTCAAGAACTTCCTCGGCCTGCTCGGTTCGGAAGCGTTCCAACACTCGCTGAAGAACCTCGTGCTCTACACCGTGGTGTTCCTCGTGGGCACGATGGTCATCGGGTTCGTGTGGGCGTGGCTGCTTGAGCGGCCCATCGCTGGTGAAGGGATCTTCCGTTCGATCTACCTGTTCCCCATGGCCGTCTCCTTCGTCGCCTCGGGGGTGGTGTGGCGCTGGTTGCTCAACTCCAACATGGGCGAGCGCGCCTCGGGATTGAACCGCCTGTTCCAGATGCTCGGGCTGGACTTTTTGGAAAACCCGTGGTGGAACAACATCTCCTTCGGGATCACGGCGATCGCCCTACCTGCGATGTGGCAGCTCTCGGGCTACGTGATGGCACTCTTCCTCGCCGGCTTCCGCGGCGTCTCTGAGGAGTTGCGTGAAGCCGGCGCGATTGACGGCGCTTCCACCTGGCAGATCTATCGCCACGTGATCTTCCCCCAACTCACCCCGGTGGCGCTGTCTGCGCTCATCATCATCGGGCATATGTCGCTGAAGGCCTTCGACCTCATCATGTCGATCTCCAAACCGTCGAACTACCAAACCAAGGTGCCCGCCGTTGACATGTACGTGTTGAAGTCGGAATTCGATTACGCGAACGCCGCCGCCGTCGGGGCGATCTTGTTGATCATCGTCGCGATTCTCGTGATCCCCTATCTCGTGTCGTTGAACCGGAAGGAGTCGGGCCGATGAGCACTGCCAGCCAGACTGTTCCGGTCGTGCGCACCCGGAAATCTCCCTACTCCCTCGGCCGCACGCTTCGCTACCTCGCGCTGCTATTCGGTCTCGTCATCGTCCTCATCCCCGTCTATGTGCTGTTCGTGACGAGTTTCAAATCGGGCGCGGCCGCAACCGCCTCCCAGGCGTGGTCCTTGCCCGCGGAGTGGACGACGGAGAACTGGAAACTCGCCTGGACCTCCCTGTCCCCCGCCCTGTGGCGGACGGTGCAGATGGTCATCCCGTCAGCGATCATCGCCGCGTTCCTGGGATCGATGAACGGGTTCGTGCTCTCGCGGTGGAAGTTCCCCGGAGCGAACCTGGTGTTCACGCTCATCCTGTTCGGGATGTTCATCCCCTACCAGGCGGTGATCATTCCCCTCAACCAGGTGCTTCTCGCCCTGCACGTACCCTCGGGCGTGCCCTCGCTGATCCTGTTACACGTAATCTATGGCATCCCGATCACCACGTTGATCTTCCGCAACTACTATGAATCCGTTCCCGAGGAGCTCATTGAAGCGGCGCGGATGGACGGGGCGGGGATGCTGCGCACCTACCGTTCTGTGGTGTTGCCGATTTCGATCCCGAGTTTCGTGGTCGTCCTCATCTGGCAGTTCACGAGCGCGTGGAACGACTTCCTGTTCGCCGTATTCTTCTCCGACGCGACGACGGGGCCGGTCACCCTCGCGTTGAACAACCTCGCCAACGGTGCGCAGCTGCAGAACTATGGTGCATCGATGGCGGGCGCCCTGCTCGCCTCGCTGCCCACGCTCGTGGTGTACATCCTCCTGGGGCGCTACTTCGTCTCCGGGCTGATGTCCGGATCGGTCAAGGGATAGCCGAGCGCGCCGTTAGTAGAGTTCGAGCCCTTCTTCGGTGAGGACCTCATCGATCGCTGCCCGCGCAGCCGAAGCTGAATAGCCTTTACGCGCGAGCGTGCCGTACAGCCGGTTCCGCCGTTTCTTCGGCTCCACCGACCGCATCGACGTGACCCGCTTGCGCACCAGGGCGCGCGCGGCTTCCGCCTCGTCCTCGGGGTCCACCTGGTCAAGGGCTGATTCAGCGGTGTCGGGGTCGATGCCCTTGCGCTCAAGTTCCACTTTGAGTGCCCGCCGGGCAAGGCCGCGTTCGGCCTGCCGCGTGCGTACGAGCATCGCGGCGTATTCGGCGTCGTCGATCAGCCCCACCCGCGTGAGGCGTTCGACCACCTCCTGCGCGGCGCCGGGAGGCACCTCGCGGGCGAGCATCGCCTCGCGTAGTTGCTCGGAAGACCTCGCGGAGAAGTTCAACTGGCGAAGCGCGATTTCCCGGCCCCGTTCCACCCATTCCTCGTGGGACCCCGGTTCCTTGGACGTTGGTCTTGCGCGTCCACCGGGCGCGGCAGTGTCCGGCTCCGGCGTCGATGCTTCCTCGGGCTCAAACAGCGTGCTTGTGCCCGGCTCGCCGTCCGCGTGCTTGGAGAGGAGTTCTCGCAGGTGGGCGATCGTGGCCTCCCGTGCCGCCGGGTCGGTG
>JAJYRV010000061.1 GCA_021793935.1 Actinomycetes bacterium
GTTGCTGAGCGAACCGAACGTGTTGATTTTGGATGAGCCGACGAACGACGTCGACACCGACATGCTCACCGCGATGGAGGACCTGCTGGATTCGTGGCCCGGGACGCTCATCGTCGTCTCCCACGACAGGTATCTCCTCGAACGGGTCACCGACCAGCAGTACGGGATCTTCGATGGTCACCTGCGGCACCTGCCCGGCGGGGTGGAGGAGTATCTCCAGCGGGCGCAGCAGATGGAGCGCGGGGCCGCGGGACCGGCGGAACTTGCAGCGGCTGCGGACCTTCCCGGCTCTGGGCCCGGCGCCGGCTCAGCGTTACGGGAAGGAGGGCTCTCGGGGGCCCAGAGACATGCCGCGCAAAAGGAGCTCGCTGCGATTGAGCGACGGTTAGAGAAACTGACCACGAGAGTGAACGAGATTCACGGTGTCATGGCTGAGCACGACCAGACCGACTTCGAAGGACTCCAAGGGCACGCGGACGAGCTCCGGGAAGTGGAAACCGAGGTTGAACAACTGGAAGACCGATGGTTAGAAGTCTCAGAAAAGCTTTCATAGCCGGCATGCGTGCTCTGCTTCCCTGCGCACCAGGACCTGAGTCGCGCAAGCTGCCAGCCATCGTTGGTTCGGACGGTGGGTGCGCCATTGGTGGTGCCGATGGGGTGGAAGCACAGAGCCAACGTTCACAACCTCTCACAGCCGGTGCACTTTTGACCGCGGGCTAGTTTCCTAGGTCCTTGAAGTAGCGCGCGACAGGCCACCGCACAAACCCCATGGATTCGTACGCCATGCGCGCCGGCATGTGTCCGCCGTCGTCTCCAGTTTCGACCATTGCCATACCCATGCCTACTTCCCGTGCCCGAGCGAAAGAACACTCCATAAGAGCGGCACCAATGCCGCGTCGCTGGTAGTCGGGGTCTACAACGAGAATGTAGATCTCACTCATATTGTCTTCGGGATGGAAACGGGTGCACACCCATCCCGTTGGGCGGTCGCCATCGATAGCCACATCGATACACTCGGACCCGTTGTCTAATACTTCGGCAAGGTCGTTGCGTTGCCGCTCCCGCCAGCCCGTTGGATAGAAGGCGTTGTAGACGAACTCGGGAACCTCTCGTCGCAGAAGTGGGAAGACATGCTCCCAAGCGCGGACCGAGAGCTTGAGTAGCGCGGTTCGGTAGTGCGAATCGTAAGGCACTATGCGGCTCAACTGGTTCATCCTCCTTCGTGATGCGCTGATGGTTACTCCTTCGCAGGGACACCGATTCGCCCGAGCGAGTGCAATGTATCCGGACGAGTCAGATTGCCCGAAGATGCCGGCGGCGTGGGCGGGGAGCCTTCGAGGCGCTTGCGGCCACTAGCCACTCGCGCTCGGTGTATCAATCTCACCGCGCTTGCTGATGCGCGACTCAACGTCCTGGCGGGACGTGCTTTTACTGACCAGGACAGCACTTCCCGCAAATGCCGTCCACACGGTTAAGGCGTCGAAGGAGAGCCGCTCGGCAATCCCTAACGGCAGAAACGGGACTTCTGACCCATCGAGTGCGAGAACAAACGCGATAAAACTGGCGAGGGATACCGCCACGGTCGCGGCAGTCACGTGTCGGAAGCGCCCTGGACCCGCCGCTTTGGCAAGGAGGACCATGGCCAACCATTGCACCAGGGCTTGGCTGGTTGCAGCGAAGTCGTGGAGACCGGGGTGTAGATCCCAGGGAGCAAGGCCCACGCCAACAACACTGACTCCGGCGAGAGCCATCAACGCTGTTCCTGCTCGCCCCACGCGCCCGGTCCACCATCCGTGCAGCAAAACCGCGCCTACAACCATCAAGGTCCCAGATGCCAGCAGCCCCCCGTTGAAGACGGAATGCCATGGCGAGCATGCCTCCCGAATGGGGAGATCTCCATCCCGGACCGACCCGCAGGTGGTGATTCCCAGATCGCTCATCGCATTCGTGGTCAGAGAGTATCCCCTTGGCCACTTCATTGCGACCACAGCTTGGACCGGGAGAAAAAGAATAGTGACAACCCAGGCCAGTGCGCCCGCGCTCCGCCGGTGGATCAACGCCACACCCTCCATTACCATACGATCGTATGGTCAGTGTAGTGAAGAACGATATGCGCAGCAATGCTGGAAGCGCAAAGCGGCGCATCCTGCAGGCAACGGTGTCGGCGTTGGCTCGGGACGGTCTTGACGGCCTGTCGATACGGAGGGTCGCGGCAGAAGCCGGAGTCTCTATTGGAGGCGTTCAGCACCACTACGGCAGTAGGAACGCCCTTCTTGTAGGTGCGTCGGAGTTCATCACTGAGCAGTTCAAGGAGCGCGCGGCAAGACTATCGGGATCCCCGGCGGAGGACCGATCCGTGGAAGCGTTTATCGCGTTCTGTCAGCTTCTCGCCAACGCGGAATCTGATTCTCTGAATGAACGAGGCCCCGCCCCTTCTATCGTTTGGCTGTGGTACGCGGCGCAGGCAACCAGACCGGGCCCCGTAGCCGAGGCGTTCACAGCTGCGTGGGCGGAAACTGAGAGGTACCTGCAAGGTAGGTTGGCAATCCTCTTTCCCACCTGCGACCCTCGGCAAGAGGCGGGGTACCTTCTGAGCCTCCTCGATGGTCTTGCGGTGGCTCGAGCCACCGACTCGGCACGAATGCCGCCTGAGCGCGCACGTGCCATCATTCAGCGCCACGTCACCCGTCTGACTGCACTGACGGTGCCACGATGATGTGAGTCAGCGATTATTTCATCGCCGCTTGCCCGCTGGCAGTTCGGGCCAATGCGCGAGAGCGCTGGACATCGCGGCGACGCGAGTCAGGGAGCCGCCGGTAAGCCTGCGATACTATCCGCGAACGTTCGTAACGCCTCGGTTAATCGAAGGATTTCAGGCTCCGTCCATGTCTCAAGCACCTTCGCGTACTCTTCGATGTTCTCATCTCGGATCTGTTCGAGGTGTTTCTTCCCGCGGCGCGTTGCGGAGTACAGGCTGTGTCCGCGATTGTATTCGTTGGGGATCGGCGTGACGTGCCCGTGAATTCGAAGGGTTTCAAGGATGTGAATCACGAGTGATTTGTCGATTCCGGTTTCCTTGACGATCGCGGCGGGGGAGGTTTGCCCACGGGAGTCGATGAACATCATGATCATCAGCCCGGGCATTTCCAGATTGGGGGCGAGACCGGATGCGCTGCGGGTTGCTCTGGCCAGGAGGATGCTGGTGAGCTGGTTGAGGCACTCCTCGACGGCTTGCGCACGTACACGCATATCCGGGGCGTTGGCCGGTGAATTATCGCTCATGTGGTTCGCCTTTTCGCAAGATGTGGCGCATATCGTGGTATCTACAGCGCGATCTCCATGCGCTCAAACGCGGTGCGGAAGATCGTCATCCCCTCGAGTCCCGGGAGGCGTTGTACCCGCTTGTCGAGTGAGTCCACATCTGCCCCCCGCCCGTGGAACAGATGCCGCATGACATGTTCGACTTCCGGCTCGTCCATTATTCCCGACCCCACGGGCCGCCACGCTTTGCCCAGGGCGAGACGTGTGGCGATGCGGGCTTTAGAGGAATTCTGCAGTCGTTTGCGCGCTTGTGTCGTGTAGAAGGCAACGTGGCGGGTCTCTTGTTGGCCGATCCGTTTGAGTAGCGGGCTCAACGCCGGGTGTTGTGCCATATCCGAGAGCCGCCGGTAGGCGGCGACAGCAGAGAGTTCGTTGGCGGCTCCCCAAGCCATGTGTACGGCGACGAAGTCCTCCCCGACGAAGTTCGATAATAGGGACTGTTTGAACGGGGCGAGGGTCTGGTACCAGCCGAGCTTGACCCGCTTGCCCTTGAGCTCCGAGAAGTCCACGACGATTCCGTGTCGCTGCAGAACCGCGGCGAGTGCTTCACCGTGCCAGAACTCCTCGCGGTTCCAGGTGGTCATGAACGAACCCGCCACCTCCTCACGGTGGGAGGGGGTGACCAGGAGGTCTCGCAGGTAACACGAGGTGTGGTACTCGACGTCGCACATGTAGCGGATGGACCGGAGGATCTCCGGGCTCAGGGGTTCGGAATCAAACAGGTCGAAGTCGAGATCGTCCCACCCCACAGGTTCGGACGTCTCCACGAATGTCTGCAGATCGAAGGACATTATTCTCTCCGCTCCAAGGCCAGATACCTCCGACTATCGACAAACGGGAGGTTCGGAAGGTGCCTGGTGATCGTCTCGTGGGCTGCGTGGAGCGCCGCCCGATCTTCTGGTCGTGAAAAGATGCTCCTGCGTGCCCGGCTTTCTCCCGGCAGGCGGAGGTCGGCTGGGCGCAGCGGGTCGCCGCCCACCGCGAGGACTACGGTTGCGACGAGACGCTCCGCGCGTGAGCGGCGGATGCGGGCGAGTGCCTCCTCGGTGAAGAACGCGACGGCGTTTGCCCTCCTTCTGATGATCTCGCTGATGACGCGATGCGCCTCGGGGAGGGTGTCGAGCCGGGGCAGGAGTGCCCGATAGGCGGCCACGAGGGAGCCTTCCTGGATCGCCATTCGCGCCATGTGCCCGGCCGTAACACGTTCCCGCGCCGCTATCGTCCACAGCGTGCCGACCGTCGGGAGGAACCGGTCCACGTACGTCTGGCGCATGCGGTTCGTGAGGGAACGGGGCTCACGGTGCAGGTTCGCGTTCAGGAACGCGTCTTGTGCCGGCGCTGGCGGCAGGGCGTGGAGTACCTTGCGTACGCTGTGCGACCATCCCAACCGTTCCCACATCCACGTTGCGATGAAGGCGGTGATGCGGGCCTCGTTGACGGTCCAGGAGCTATACATCGTGCGAGTCTCCGAGTGCGCGCTGGCGTCCAGACCCTGAAGGAAGCCCAGGTCGTGCCGGAGTCTGGCGAGTTGATAGGGTGCTACGTCGTCGGTGTTCGTCGTCGCACGAATCGCGTCCGCGTCCACACTGATGGGGGCAGGGGCCGCGTGGGTGTAAGCGGTGACGTCGAACCCGGTTCGCAAGATCTGGGCACCGGTTCCCGCCGAGTGCTCACGATAGCCGCTGCGAGGCGCATCGTCGTGGAACTGAACCGGTCGCGCCGTTTTGCTGAGTGATCCTCGGCGGGCGGGTGCGCTCATGAAGCAGTCTCCCGCTCGGGCCGCCCTCGCCGCCAGGTTGCTCTCGTTGGACCTGGCACTAGAAACCCGAATGGCACTGCGATCACTCCTTTTCAAATCCCACCGTTTCACGGCTGTGGGACTCTAGCCACTTTACTCACGACCAGGCGCAAGTGTGTGCTTGCACGCATGCCTTAGCAATTGTACAGTCACTGCTATGGGACAGCCAATCGACGCTCATTCCGCCGGCGTTGACGACCTGGACGAGACTGCCGCGCGGATCCTCGAAGCCGCGTTGGGGGTACTGACCCGCTCCGGAATCCGCGGGGCGACAACCCGGGCGATCGCGACGGCCGCCGGTGTCAACGAAGTGACGCTGTTCCGACGGTTCGGCACAAAGGCTGAGTTGCTGCGCACCGCCATCAGCCACCGGCTCGAAGAGGCGATGGGGGCGTCCGCAGAATTCACCGGAGACCTCGAGTCTGACCTGATTCGCCTTGCGGATGTGTATCGAAGTGGCCTGGAGGCGTTCGGTCCGCTCGCGCGCATCATCATGTCTGAAGTCGCCCACGTTGCGGACCTTGAGCCCGCGGTAGAAACGGCTCGTCGCTTCTACCGAGAGGTCGGGGAGCTGTTCCAGCGCTATCACGAGATCGGCGAACTCGAGCCGGAACCGGTGTGGTGGACTGTCTCGAGCTTCCTCGGACCCCTGGCAATTCCGTTCATAATCGAGGAGACCGCTCCCCGCGATCCGGATGCCGCGTTCGACCCTGGCGTGTACGTCCAGCGGTTCCTCGACGGGCGGCGAGCATCCGCGTGAGGCGGGCGGAGCGAGGTTGCGCGGGCTCCGCCGCACTCTAATTCTCGGGTCGCGACCGGGTTGCTGAAGCCGCCTCTCCTTCGTCGATGCGGATAGCGTCCGGAGATCGGGGCGCGGGGCCGTGAGCTCACTTGCAACTATGTACGAGTGTACATAGAGTTGTCGGATGACGGTCATATTGTTTGCTCTTGCCATCGGATCGGGCGTATCGGGGACCTTGCTGACCCGAGCCTCGAGCGGGTTTCGCCGGTGGGGGTATGGGATAGGTGCCATCGGCGCCTACGGGATAGCGACGGTGATGATGGCGCTTCTCCTGCAACGGCTTCCCGTGGGGATTGTGTATGCGATCTGGACGGGAGCCGCAGCGGTAGTGCTGCTCGCGGTGGACCGGTTCGTGTTTCACCTCGAGAGGACCCGTGCCCAACTTGCGGGCATCGCGGTCACGTTCGTGGGAATCGCTCTCCTGAGCACGGCGGTCGGCTCGTGATGCCTGCGGCCGGGCGTGGATGGATGTACCTGTCGTTGACCGTCGTGCTCGAAGTGGTGGCGACCCTCGCGCTACGCGCCTCGGACGGCTTCACCGTTCTGTGGCCATCGCTCGTGGCGGTAGCGGCATACTCCTCGACGGTCGTCGTCCTATCGTGGGCGCTGCAGACCATCTCGATGAGTATCGCCTACATCGTTTGGACCGCCGCGGGAACCACCGGAGTTGCGGTATTCAGCGCGATCCTATTTCGAGACGTGATGACCCCACTGGCGTGGGTCGGTATCGTACTGGTCATCCTGGGAGTATCTCTGATCAACGCTTTCCCAGCCGTAGGGCCCTCTGGAGAGGAGGCGGACAGTGGCGCGGAAGAAGCATACGCCAAACGACCCTGATCGCCGTCAGCGCATTTTGGATGCTGCCATCGCCGTGCTCCAGGACGGCGGCATCCCAGCCGTGAGCGCGCGGGCGATCGCCGCTCGCGCCGAGGTGCCGGTGGGGTCGGTGTCGTACCACTTCGATTCCATCCGGTCGCTGCTGCGTGAAGCGCTGCGCAGCATCATCGAATTCCGCGAGCAGTCGTTGCGTGAATGGAACGAGACGGTCACCGAAGGCGACGTCGTCGAGCGTCTAGCTGAACTCATCCATGCTCAGATCACCACCGGTCGGAACCTGACCGTCGTCGCCTACGAGCTTTACCTGCTTGGCCTGCGGGACCCAGAATTTCGTGCGTTGAGCATCGAGGCGACTTCGGTTCTCTCCCGCCAACTCGCCGTCCACCTGCCCGAGGAGGAAGCGCGCCGCCTCGCCGCGGTTGCCGACGGGGTTCAGATGCACAGTCTCTTCCTCCGCCCAGCACCCCCGGTCACGAGCATCATCGAGGAACTCTCCCCCTGATCTCGGCATGCGTGCGCGGGCGGAGAGGGACGAGCTCTCGCAACGAGCGACCTCAACGGTGCGGTTCTATGAGCAAGGGGCCGTGATGCTGCGGGGAAGGCAGGACCTGGAGTAGTCTGATGGCTCTGGCGAAGGGTGCGCCATGACAGATCTGGCTGCGATGGAGCAATATCGGGGCGAGTTGATCGGATACTGCTACCGATTCTTCGGCTGCTATTCCGAGGCAGAAGACGCGGTGCAGGAAACCTTCGCTCGCGCATGGCAGCACGAGGGACAGTTCGAGAACCGATCCTCGTTGCGCCGCTGGTTGTACGCGATCGCAACGAACGCGTGCCTGGATATGAAAAAGGCTCCCCAGCGCAGAAGCCTTCCCATGGACCTCACCAACCCCGGTGAGGTCCCGGCCGACCCACGCTCGCTCCGGGTGCTCCCGGAGGCGAGTCTCATCGGCCCGATCAGCGATGGCCGCCTCAGCGACGACCCGGCAGAACTCGCCGCGGTCAGAGATTCCGTCCGCCTCGCATTCATCGCGGCGTTGCAGGCGCTCCCACCGCGGCAACGGGTTGTGCTCATCCTGAGGGACGTGCTCGCGTGGTCGGCGCGCGAGTGCGCTGATCTACTGGAGACGACGACGGCCGCGGTGAATTCTGCGCTCCTGCGCGCCCGAGGAACGATGCGCAGCCATGAGCCCCGCCAAGGCGAAACGTATGACGAACAGCTGCTCATGAACTACACCGCCGCTTTCGAAGCATATGACGTCGACCGGCTCGTCGCGCTGCTGGCGAAGGACGCGCAGTTCAGCATGCCGCCCTTTGAACTCTGGTTCCAGGGCCGGGAGGAGATCGACAGGTGGTGGCGCGGCCCGGGCGAGGTGTGTCGGGGAGCGCGAACGATCCCGGCTCGAGCGAATGGGCAAGGCGCTGCCGCGGTGTACCACCCGGACGGTCAGGGCCAGTGGAGGCCGTTCGCGATCCACGTGCTCGACGTCGCCGACAGCCGAATTACCGGAATCACCCACTTCATGGGCGCAGAGGTATTCAGGGAGTTCAGGCTGCCCGATCAGCTCCGGGCAGACGACCCCGTCGAAGAATCGTCACGCGAGCGATGAATTCCGGGCCCGCGCGTCGTCGTATTGAGTGACAGACCCAATCTCAAGAACGGAACGACCATGACACGCGTGACCTCCGCCCACCTCTTCCACTCCGCCAACGGCGTCGTCGAGAACCCTCACCTCTGGCAGTTCGACGCCTTCGGTTCCGAAGAAGGAGAACTGATGACCGACTCGCTAGCACCGATCACCGATACCGTGATCGGGCGCCAGCTCTGGCAGGAGTGGTCGCAGTACTGGCCCGAATCCGATGATCCGTTCGGGCAGTGGATCAACCCGATGCATAAACACGTGATTTCCTCCACCTTGCCCCGCGAGCTGCCCTGGAACAGCACCCTCGCCAGCGGGGACCCGATCGAGTACGTTCGCGACCTGCGCGAGCAGGAAGGCGGCCCCATCTCCGTGCTCGGCGGGATCGAGACGATCCGCGCGCTGTTCCTGGCCGGGCTCATCGACACGCTCACGCTCACGACGCACCCCGTCGTCACCGGTACGGGGCGCCGACTGTTCGACGAGAACGCGCCCACGACGCGGCTGCGATTGTTAGAGGTGAACCACACTCGCGCCGGTAACGCTATCCTCACCTACGGGTTGCGCGATCGGGAGTGAAACTCCCGCCACGCGAGCGCCTCGCAGAGATCGGCCACCCGCTTGTGCGCGTATCGAAGTGTGGACGTTCGTGAGGGGTCGGGCCGGGGCTGCGGGCGAGCCAGTAGATTCAGCATCGTTCACCGGTGCAACGCCGCCGCCCACTGTCAGAAATGCTCAGGAGCATCCACATGACCACCCAACTAACGTTCGTCGAACGTCTTGACCAAGGCCCCGTCATTTGTGCAGAAGGGTTCCTCTTCGAACTCGAGAAGCGCGGGTA
>JAJYRV010000062.1 GCA_021793935.1 Actinomycetes bacterium
CGGTGAGGGTGTATTCCCGGTAGCCGAGGAAGGTGAATTGGTCATGGGTGAGCCAGGTGAGGAACTCGATCGCACGCTCGGCTTCCTGCGCGGAGACCGTCGGCGGGCGTGAGGCGCTGATCTCGCGGGCGATCGCGAGGCACTTCTCGCGCATCGGGCGCCAATCCGCGACTGCTTTCGCGACGTCGGACAGCACCCGGGTGAGCGTGGAGCGCACGCGTTCGTGTGACTCCTCATCGGCGAGGCGGGAGATCTCGATGTGCATCCACGATTCATCCCGGCCGTTTCCGCGGCCCGAGGCGATGCCGGCGGGCATGATCGGGTGCACGATGAGGTGGACCCGGTAACCCAGCGCGGAGATCGCTTCGGTGATCGAGTCCACGAGGAACGGCGAATCGTCCGTGCAGACCTGCACGACCGTGCGGGGGGAGGTCCACCCGTGGGTGTCGGAGGAGGGGGTGAACACCCGCACTTCCGTCGCGTGGTCACGGGCGCGGGAAAGGTTCGCCAGGGAGTGCGCCGCGCCCCCGAGGTAGGCGGCGTCGCGGGCGGCGAGATCCTCGGTCGCCACGTGTTCGAAGAGTCGCTCGATGAGTTGTTGATCTTCACCGGATTCGGAGGCGATCGCCGAAAGCAAGGAGGTGCGTGACTCGGTAAGTGAGGTGACCATTGGCCGGAGAGTTCCCATCGTTACAACTACATACGTTTTCGCTAGTCTAGCGACGCTCCTGCAGGAGCAAAGGAGAGAAGTCCATTTCCCCGGAGTAATGAGCTCTATGCTGGCGTTATGAGTACACACATTGGCGCTTCCCAGGGGGCGATCGCTCCCGTCGTTCTCCTTCCCGGCGACCCGCTGCGGGCGCGGTGGATCGCGGAGAACTTCCTCGAAGATCCCGAATGTTACAACGAGGTGCGCGGGATGTATGGCTACACGGGAACGTGGAACGGCCACCGGGTGTCCGTGCAAGGAACGGGGATGGGGCAACCCTCGGCCGCGATCTATGCCACGGAGCTCATCCGCGAGTACGGGGTGAGCACCCTGATCCGGGTGGGATCCTGCGGAGCGCTCAAGGAGGACGTGGGGATCCGCGACGTCATCCTCGCCTCGGGGGCATGCACCGATTCGTCGATGAACCGGATCCGGTTCGAAGGCTACGATTACAGCCCGGTCGCCGACTTCTCGCTCCTGCGGCGGGCCGCCGAGGTCGCCGAGGCGATGCCGCAGGTCACGAGCCACGTCGGGCTGCTGTTCTCCTCCGATTCCTTCTACTCCCCCCGCCCGGATATCACGGCGCGAATGGCGGAGTTCGGGGTGCTCGGAGTGGAGATGGAAGCCAGCGCCCTATACACGATCGCCGCCGGCCACGGGGCGCGGGCGCTCACGGTGTGCACCGTCTCCGACCACATCCTCACCGGCGAGGAGACGACCTCCGCCGAGCGGGAGCAGTCGTTCGGCCCGATGATCGATATCGCGCTCGGAGCCGCGCTGCAGTAAGGCCTACGTCAGCAGCGTCCGGTCATCCAGCGCGGCGCCCTTGGTCTTGGTGAACTCCTCGAGCAACCGCGCCACGGTCAGGTGCTTCTTCTCCGCCTCGGACGCCTCGAAGATGATCTTGCCTTCGTGCATCATCACGAGCCGGTTGCCCAGCGCGATCGCCTGCTCCATATTGTGGGTGACCATGAGCGTGGTGAGCCCCTCGCCCGTGACGATCTTGTTCGTCAGGTCGCTCACGAGCGCCGCCCGCTGGGGGTCGAGCGCGGCGGTGTGCTCATCGAGCAGGAGGATCTTCGGGTGCGTGAAGCCCGCCATGAGCAGCGAGAGCGCCTGGCGCTGGCCGCCGGAGAGCAGGCCTACCCGCGCGCGCAGGCGGTTCTCCAGCCCGAGATCCAGGGAGCGCAGCTCCTCGACGAACCGGGCCCGGCGAGCCTTGGTCACTCCCCGCCCGAGCCCGCGGGACTGCCCGCGCCGGAGCGCGAGGGCGAGGTTCTCTTCGATGGTGAGATCCGGGGCCGTGCCTGCGAGCGGGTCCTGGAACACCCGGCCCACGTAGCGGGCGCGCTGGAACTCCTTGAGGCCCTTCATCGCCTTGCCGTCGATGGTGATCGCGCCCGAATCCACCCCGAGCCGCCCGGCGATAGAATTGAGCAGGGTCGACTTCCCCGCCCCGTTGGAACCGATGATCGTGACGAAATCCCCGGCGTCCAGGTGCAGGCTCAGGTCGACGAGCGCCTTGCGTTCGTTGATCGTGCCGGGGAAGAACGTCTTGGAGATGGCCTCGATGCGCAGCATCACGCCCCCTTTCCAGCGGGTTCATCGCTGCGCCGCCCGCCGGCGACGGCCGCGGCGGGCACGAGCCTCGTCCCGCGCATGGAGGGGAGCTTCTTCAGGAAACCCCACCGCGGGAGCAACAGCGCGGCGATGACGAGCCCGGCGGTGACGGCCTTCATGTCGTTCGGGTTGAGCCCGACGGCGAGCGCGAAGTGGATGATGATTCGGTACAGGACCGATCCGATGACGACCGCGAGCGCCGCGACGAAGATCGACCGCTGCCCCAGGAGCGCCTGGCCGAGAATCACCGATGCGAGCCCTACGAGGATGAGCCCGATGCCCATCGAGATGTCGGCGAAGCCTTGGTACTGCGCCATGACGGCGCCGCACAGGCCGACGAACATGTTCGATAGGGCGAGGGTGAGGATGGAGGTGCGGTCCGTGTTCACCCCGAGCGCGCGGATCATCTGGCCGTTGTTCCCGGTCGCCTGGATCGAGAGCCCGAGGTCGGTGTGCAGGAACCAGTGCACCGCGATGGTGAACAGCAGCGCCACCCCGGCGAAGATGAAGATCCCGATCACGCTCTTGCCGAGGAAACCCGCCTCCCGCATCGGGGAGATAAGCGTCGTCTCGCGCAGCAGCGGCAGGTTCGCCTTTCCCATGATCCGTAGGTTCACCGACCACAGCGCGATCATCGTGAGGATCCCGGCGAGCAGGCCGTCGATCTTGCCCTTGGTGTGCAGCAGGCCGGTGAACACGCCGGCGAGCAAACCGACTCCGCCGCCCGCGAGCGTTGCGAGCCAGGGGCTGTGACCGCCGAGGATGAGCATCGCGGCGGTTGCGGCGCCGGAGGTGAACGAGCCGTCCACGGTGAGGTCGGGAAAGTTCAGCACCCGGAAGGTGAGGTAGACCCCCAGGGCCATAATTCCGTAGATGAAGCCGAGTTCAAGTGCGCCGATCATGGCGGTGTCCTTCAGATCGGGAGGGAGTGCTAGAGAACGCGGTCAGCCTGGTCCTCGAAGCCGTCTGGGAGGGTGATGCCCATGCGTTCGGCCGCGTCCGGGTTGACGACGAGTTCGAGGTCATCGAGCGTCTCCACTGCCATCGAGGCCGGGTCTTCACCGTCGAGCGCCCGCAGCGCCATTTCGCCGGTCTGCATCCCGAGGCGTTCGTAGTCGATCCCGATGGTTGCGATCGCGCCGCCTTCCACGGTGCCGGCTTCAGCGCCGACGACGGCGATACCGTTGTCCTCCGCGACCTGGACCAGCGCGGAGATCCCGGAAACGACCTGGTTGTCCGTGGGCACGTAGATCGCGTCGACATCGCCGAGGGATTCCGTCACCTGCTGGACCTCCGAAGAGTTCGTCACGGTCCCCTCGACGATCTCGATCCCGAGCTCCTCGCCGGCTTCCTTGGCGAGCTCCACCTGCACCTCGGAGTTCACCTCACCCGAGGAGTAGACGATGCCCACCTTGGCGGCGTCGGGAACGATCTCCTTGATGAGTTCGATCTGATCCGCCACCGGGTTCATGTCGGAGGTGCCCGTGACGTTCCCGCCCGGGGCGTCCTCGGAATCGACGAGGCCGGCCTCGACCGGGTCGGTGACGGCGGTGAACATCACCGGGATGTCGAGGATGTTCTGCGCCGCGGCCTGGGCAGCGGGGGTCGCGACGGCGAGCACGAGGTCGACGTCGTCATTGCTGAACTGTTGGGCGATCGTCGTCGTGTTGGCGACGTCGCCCTGGGCGTTCTGTTCATCGAAGGTCACCGTGTCGCCTTCGACGTAGCCCGCATCGACGAAGGCTTGCTTGAACCCGGCCGTCGCCGCATCGAGGGCGGGGTGTTGGACGAACTGGCTGATCCCGACGGTGATCGCCTCGAGCTCCCCGCCGTCGGCGTCACCTTCATTCGCCGTTTCGGGGGAGTCCGGGTCGTCGGTGGTGTCCGATCCGCAGCCGCTGAGCACGAGCGCGGCAACGCCGAGGGCGCTGGCGAGCCCGAGGACTCGGCGGCGCAAGAAGTGGTGTGTCATGTCGATCCTTCATCTTGATTCGCTGTGCGCGCAGCCAGGCGCATCTTCTGCCGCCTTCCTCGCGTCGTAGGGAGGAGGGGCTTGCGTGCAGTTTAGTGCACAAAGGTCACGGATGGGTCTCGCGGTTCACTCGAGGAGCACCTCCCGGGAGTGCACGGTGGAGGAGACGAGCGTGTGGACTTCGCGCGGGTCCTGGGTGAGGACCTTCACGTACCCGGAGGGGGTCTCCAGCACGTAGCCATAGATCGGCCCGGTATCCGTCTCGATGTGCTCGAGCGCGACCCACGGGGTGGAGACGCCGGCGGCCATGACGAGCGCGCCCACGATGCCGAGCATGCCCAGAGATCTCAGCAGGCGCAGCGCCGCTCGGTGCAGCAGCCCGTGTTTCCATAACACCCGCACCGCTGCGAGCGCGAGGGTGGCGAGGGCCGTGCCGATGAGGATCCACCATTCGGCCAAGGTGATGATGAGCGAGCCGGCGAGCGCGGCGATCCCTGTGAGGAACAGCGCGGTGACGATGGGCGTCTTCCGGTTCTTCGTCGGCGGCCAGATGAGGGTGACGATGATGAGCGGAGTGAGGATGATGAGGAGGATCCCGGTGACGACCGGTTCGGCGAAGATCGTGCCGAGCAGGATGGACGCGGCGTCGCCGACGTCCACGGTCGCCGCGACCTCGGCGGCGGTGTACCAATTCCACTGGGATACCGCGAGCACGCGCAGGAGGAAGAACAGTACCGTGACCGCGGCGGTGATCCCGGCGTCGCGGGAGAGTGAGGAGGCGGTCTGTAGTGCGTTGGTCGCGGAAGTTTCGGTCATGGCCTCGCGTGTGGGTCCGGGGGCGGGTCCGCGTCCAGGACCCGGGTGAGCAGTTCCTCCAGGGTGGCACGTTCGGCGGGGCTGAGCGGCGCAAACACTTCGGTCGCCGGGCTCGCGTTATTGACATCGGTGAGGATGCCGCGGCCCTTGGCCGTGAGCACGAGGGAGGTGGCGCGCCGGTCCGTGCTCGAGGGCTCCCGTTCCACCAGGCCGCGCTCGCACAGGGCGTCCACCACCTCGGTGGCCGAGCGGGGAGCGATCCGCAGCCGCCGGGCGAGATCGGAGAGGCGCAGTTCCGCGCATTCGTGGTGGTGGCGGTGGCGGGCGATCGCGAGGAAGGCGGCCGCTTGATGCGGGGTGAGCCCGTACGGGGCGAGCGCGCGGGTGCGGGCGCGCCGGATCCGGCGAGCTACTGCCATAACCAGCCGGGCGGCGTCGTCGAATGTGTCCACGGCCACCAAGATACCGCATTGACCGGTTACCACATAGTGAGGTAACCTCATCAAGGTCGTTAGGAGGTGGCGTATGGCTACCCAAACTCCCCACCGGGGCCGCTCCGAAAGCGGGCGCGGGCCGCTGCGAACCGATCCGGCGGACGTGGCCCAGCTCCGCGAATACCCGGTCTCCACGCGGCGCATCACCCGGTTGTTCCGCCCGTATCGGTGGCGGGTGCTCGTCGTCAGCGCGCTCATCGTCGTCACGTCCCTCGTCGGCCTCGCCCAGCCGTTCCTCGTCCGGCGGGCGATCGACGACGCGATTCCCCACCAGGATGTGCCGCTGCTCGTGTGGATCGTCATCGGCATGGTCGCGATCACCGTAGTGAGCTCGGTGCTGGGGATCCTGCAGACCTGGATCGCCACCGACGTCGGCCAGTCGATCATGCACCGGCTGCGCACCGACGTGTTCACCCACCTACAGCGCATGCCCCTGGACTTCTTCTCCCGGACCCGCGGCGGGGAGGTGCAATCCCGGCTCACCAACGACATCAACGGGATGCAGTCGGTGGTGACGAACTCGGCGACCTCGATCGCATCGAACGTCACGACCGTGATCGGGACCGCGATCGCGATGCTCGCCCTCTCCTGGCGCCTGAGCCTGCTCAGCCTCATCGTGCTCCCGCCGGCGATCTTCCTCACCCGAAGGGTCGCCCAGATGCGCCGCCGGGTCGCCTCCCGGGCCCAGCGCTCGCTCGCCGACCTGCAGACCCAGATCGAGGAATCCCTCTCGATCTCCGGGGTGCACCTGTCCAAGACCCTCGCCTCGGGTGAACGGCTCTCGGAGCGCTTCGCCGCCACCTCCGCCGACCTGCGCGAACTCGAGGTGCAATCCCAGGTGGCCGGGCGCTGGCGGATGGCCACGCTCTCGATCATCTTCTCCGTCATCCCCGCCCTCATCTATCTCATCGCCGGGCTCCCGGCGACCTCCGGTGGCATGACGATCGGAACCCTCGTCGCGTTCGCCGGGCTGCAATCCCAACTGTTCCGCCCCCTCATGGGCGTGCTCAACGTCGGGGTGCAGATCACCACGTCCAAAGCGTTGTTCTCCCGCATCTTCGAATACCTCGACCTGCCCGTCACCCTCACCGAACCCGAGCGGTCGACTCCGATTCCCAGCGGTGGTGGGCACCTGGAGATCGATACCGTCTCCTTCACCTATCCCGGGGCGCACCGCCCGGCCCTCGCCCAGATCAGCATCGACGTGCCGGCCGGTTCCACCCTCGCGATCGTGGGGGCGACCGGTTCCGGGAAATCCACGCTCGCGAACCTCATCTCGCGGCTCGCCGATCCCGATTCCGGCGCGCTGCGGATCGACGGGGTCGACCTGCGGGACCTGAGGTTCGCGGATGTCGCGGAACTCGTCGGGGTCGTCAGCCAGGATACGTACCTGTTGCACGCCTCGATCGCGGAGAACCTGCGTTACGCCCGCCCGGAGGCGACCGACGGCGAACTCATCGAGGCCGCTCGGGCCGCGCAGATCCACGAGCACATCGCGGCCCTCCCAGACGGTTACGACACCGTGGTCGGGGCCCGCGGGCACCGGTTCTCCGGCGGGGAGAAACAGCGGATCGCGCTCGCCCGAACGATCTTGCGCAACCCGCGGCTCCTCGTGCTCGACGAGGCGACGAGCGCGCTCGATAACACGACGGAGCGCGCGGTGCAGGCGGCGCTTGATGACCTTGCCCGCGACCGCACCACGGTGACGATCGCGCACCGGCTCTCCACCGTGCGCGAGGCGGACGAGATCGTCGTCCTCGGGTCGGGGCGGATCTTAGAACGGGGCACGCACGAGGAACTCCTCACCCGCGGCGGTGCCTACGCCCGGCTCGTGCACGCCTCCGACGACGACCGCCAGCTCGCGCTGGCCTGATTCAGGCCTCCGCCGGGGCGCTGGTGTGCCACGCGGGGGTCTCGTCGATCTCGTACGGGTGCTTCTCCCAGGTCTGCCACCACGCCTGCGCGCCCTCGGGGAGGTGACCCGCGGGAGCCCGCTCGAGCAGGGAACGAAGGTGCAGCTTGAGCTCGCCCAACTGCTCAAGGTCGGCCGGGGGGTTGTCTTCGATGAGTTCGGGCGCGTCCGTTACGGGTGCGAACAGCCGATCCTCGAGCGCCCACAGGTGCCGGCGCATATCGATGATGTCGTGGGTGAGCTGCTGGGTCGGTTCGTCCGCGCCGGTCATGACGTCCTGCGCCCGCATCCACCCGTAATCCGTGGCGATCGCGATGAGGCCGGGATCGACGGTGAGGGTATCGTGCACGTCGATCACGGGTTCGATGACGGTCGCCCCCTGCGCGCGGGCGAGCCGGATCTGCAGGTTCTCCAACTCATCGGGCATGATCCCGGCCGAGGAGCGCATGAGGATCTCCAGCAGGTCACCGCCGGAGAAGCTCTCGACGGCGGAGGGCCCCTCCGCGCCGGAGACGATCGCGATCACGCGCCCGGCCCCGAGGCTGTAGGCGATATCGGTCGGGAGGTTCGCGCGGATCCCCCCGTCGACGTAGTGTTCCCCGCCGAGCTCCACGGGCGGGAACACCCCGGGGATGGCGCACGAGGCGGTGATCGCCTCGACGAAGTCCACCCCGGGCAGCTCCAGTGGCTGATCATTCACGTCGCGCAGTTCCCCACGGCCCGTGACGTAGCGCAACTTGCCCGATTCCAACCCGACGACGCTGATGCGCAAGGTGACGGAGGAGGCGGCGAGCCGCAGCGGGTCGAACACCTCCGGCGCGAGGAGCTTCTGCACAACCGGCCCGGGGCGGAAGGCGCTCGCCTCCGAGCCGAACCCGCGGATGATCTGCTGCAGGTCCGTCGTCGCCCGCGCACCCTCCCAGAGAGTCGTCAGCGTTTCGATCGGGCTCACCGCCTTCACCTCGGTGGACGCGGCGACCTGGGCCTCCTCCTTCTTGCCGAACATGTCGGAGAAGGCCGCCTGGATCGATTGCGTGAGCGAGCGCCGGTGCGACTCCTGGCGCAGCGAAACGACCTTCATCCACGTGGGTAGGTGCGTGCGGAGTTTGCTGAACCAGGCGAGCTCTTCGAACATGTCGGAGCTGGAGTGCATGTTCGACCAGATCTCCTCCACGTGCCGCAGCGCCTCGCGTTGACTCTCGGGATCGGAGTATTGGGCGAGGGCGGAGGAGAGGATCGCCCCGGCGGAGGTGCCGGTGAAGATGTCGGGGCGGATCTCTTCATAGTCGTACAGGTACGCGAGCGCGCCGATCTGGAAGGAGGCGCGGGCGCCGCCACCGGCGAGGGCGATCGCGAGCGGCCCCTCCTCCTCACGGGAGCCGGCCCGTACCTTCGACACCGCCTGCTTGGTCGATTCCACTAGCGGATGGAACTTCTCTCGCCACGTCATGCTCCGAGCCTACCTAGCGGTTCGTTATTCCAGGTGCCCGTTCACGTTCTCCTGCAGCGCCGCGAGGTGGCGCCGGCGCAG
>JAJYRV010000063.1 GCA_021793935.1 Actinomycetes bacterium
CTCGGCTCCGGCGGGGTGATGCTGCCGAACCACGCCCCGCTCATCATCGCCGAGCACTACGGCACGCTCGCGGAGCTGCACCCGGGCCGAATCGACCTTGGGCTCGGCCGCGCCCCAGGCACGGATCCCAAGACGATGCTCGCCCTACGCCGGGATCACACCGCCGCGGACACCTTCCCCCACGACGTGCTCGAATTGCAGGGATATCTCACCGGGAATTCCCGGATCCCGGGAATCGACGCGATCCCGGGTAAGGGCACGAACGTGCCGCTGTTCATCCTCGGTTCCTCCCTCTTCGGCGCCCAGTTGGCAGCCGCGCTCGGCCTGCCCTACGCGTTCGCCTCCCACTTCGCTCCCGCCGCCCTGGAACAAGCGCTCGCGGTGTATCGGGCGGAATTCAAACCTTCCGAGCAGCTCTCCTCCCCCTACGCGATCGCGGCGGTCAACGTCATCGCCGCGGACGAACGCGAAGAAGCGGAGGACCAGAAGCAGGGTACGTTGCGCGCTCGGGTTCGACTGTTCGTGCCCGGCGGGGCGAACCTCAGCCGGGAGGAGGCGGACATGGTCCTCGCCTCTCCGCAGGGGCAGAAGATCGCCGAGATGCTCACCTACACCGCGATGGGGACTCCCGAGGATGTTCGAGAATACCTCGAGGGCTTCGCCGAGCGCACCGGCGCCGATGAGCTCATCGTTGCCCATCAGAATCCCAGCCTCGACGCGCGGCTGCGGTCGGTGGAACTCACCGCCGAGGCGTGGGGGCTGAGCGAGCACGGCGTGGGGGCCGGGCAGCCCTAGCGATCAGGATGGCGCGGGTGACCCCGCTGCCGCGTAGTTCTGCCGTCGATGTATTCGTGCAGGCTTCGCGGGCTCGGATGCCGGGTTCGCGGCCTCGCGTAGCGGGTTCACGAGGACCGAGGACGGACTGGGGACGGAACCCCGTAACATTCGCGGCAAACAAGACCCACTGGGCGCAGGACCAAACACCCGGGGACCGCACACCGCAACAACTGCCGCATACGGGCCCCACAAGCCCGTGCGGATCCTAGTTTCGGTGTACGGGCCCCACTAGCGCACGGGCCCGCGCGAATTCCTATTCAGCGAGCTCCTCCACGCCGCGGTTGGCGAGCTCGTCGGCGCGTTCGTTGCCCGGATCACCGGCATGGCCCCGCACCCACGTCCACGTCACGTCGTGACGCGTGATGAGCTCATCGAGTTCACGCCACAGTTCTGCGTTCGCCACTGGCTTCTTCGCCGCCGTGCGCCAGCCGTTGCGTTTCCAGCCGTGGATCCACTCAGTCATCCCCTTCATCACGTACTGGGAATCCACGTGCAACTCCACCCGGGAGGGGCGGGTGAGGGCCTGCAGCCCGCGGATGACGGCGGTGAGTTCCATGCGGTTGTTCGTAGTTTCGCGTTCACCGCCGAAGATCTCCTTCGTGTGCGCGCCGTACTTCATCAGCACGCCCCAGCCACCGCGGCCGGGGTTGCCCTTGCACGCGCCGTCGGTCCACATCCGCACCGGGAGCTGCCCGGCACCACTCGAGGCGGCGTCGTCCGCGTCACTGCTCATGCGCGTGCTCCCAGGACCGGGGCGAAAAATCCCCACCCGTCGGTGGAGGGACCGAACCCGGGCTCGACCGCGTTCTCGGGGGCGGGGAGAAGGCCGACGACGTTGCCCGCTTCGTTGCTCACGCCCGCGATTCCGCGAGCCGTTCCGGTGGGGTTCGCGCCCGCGAAGCGGAGGACTACCCGGCCGGAGTCTTCCAGCTCCTCAAGCTCGGCCTTGCTCGCGAGGAATTGCCCCGCCCCGGTTTTCACCGGCAGGCACAGCGTCGCGCCCCGTTCGAAGCTGGGAGTCCACGTCGTCGCCGCGGACTCGAGCGTGAACCGGTGCGGCCGGGAAACGAAGCGCAGGTTGCCGTTCGCAACGAGCGATCCTGGCAGCAGCCCCGCCTCGCATAACACGTGGAACCCGCTGCCCACGCCCAGCACCGGCAACCCCTGGCGCGCTGCGTCGATGACCGCGCCGATCACCGGGGTGGTCCGGGCGAGGGCGCCCACGCGGAGGTAGTTCCCATAGGTTGCCCCGCCCGGCACGACGACCGCGTCCACGCCGCGCAGGTCGGCGTCGCGATACCACAGCAGCACAGGCTCGGCGCCGGCGATCCTCACGGCGCGAGCAGCGTCGTCGAAAAGCGCTCCCGGAAGGAGCGGGATCCCGATCCGCACCGTCACTCGCCCTCCGCGGCAACCACGGCGGTGACGTCCTCCGTCACGGGATTGGCGAGGATGTCCTCCGCCAGTTTGCGCGCCTGGGCGAGCACGCCATCGGTGACCGGCCCCTCCACCTCGAGCTCGAAGCGCTTTCCCTGACGCACCGCGATGAACTCGGCGAAACCCACGCGTGGCAGCACGCCCGCGATCGCCTTTCCTTGCGGGTCCAAAATCTCGGGCTTCGGCATGACCTCAACGATCACACGGGACATTCTGCGCTCCTGCTCGGTCGGGTGGGGTGAGCGGTTCCAGCCTACCGCGCCGGGTGTCACTGGTTTCCGCCTGTCCACATTGATAGCTTGCTCGCATGAGCACCGGAATTTTTCCTCCCCTATCCCCCGGATCCGAGCACACGATCGAACTGCCCGGCCTCGCCGTCACCAAGATCGTCGTCGACGAGAAGATGCACAACAATTGCTACCTGCTGCGCTGCACCTCCACCGGAGCCCAGGCCCTCATCGACGCGGCCGACGACGCCGAGCGGCTGCTGCGGCTCATCGGCCCCCAGTTGGTCACCGCCGTCATCACCACCCACTCCCACTGGGACCACCATCGCGCGCTCGCGACGGTCGTGGACGAAACCGCCGCGGTGACCGTCGCCGGCGCGCCCGACGCCCAGGAGATCACGAACCAGACCGGAGTGAAGGTCGACCTCGAGGTGAACGACGGCGATATCGTCTCCGTGGGGGCGGCCCGCCTCGGTGTCATCCGCCTGACCGGCCACACGCCGGGATCGATCGCCCTGGTGTACGAACCCGAGGGCGTGCCCGCGCACATCTTCACCGGCGATTCGCTGTTCCCCGGCGGGGTCGGCAACACGTTCGGCGATAAGGACGCGTTCGCCACCCTCATTGACGACGTCGAAGCGAAAGTTTTCGACGAATTCGACGACGCGTGCGTGTTCCACCCCGGGCACGGAGACGATTCCACTCTCGGCGCGGAGCGCCCGCACCTGCCCCAGTGGCGGGAGCGCGGCTGGTGACGCCCCGCGCCGTGTCGATGAGTGGTTACAGGTCGAGGTGGTGCCCGGTGAGCCGGTAGTACGCCTCGAGGTACCGCTCCCGGGTGCGCGCCACCACGTCCGCGGGGAGCTCGGGGGGCGGGTCGTTGCTGGCCGGGTCCCACCCGGACTCGTTCGTGAGCCAGTCCCGTAGGTACTGCTTGTCGAACGAGGGTTGCGCGCGGCCCACCTGCCACTCATCGGCGGGCCAATAGCGCGAGGAGTCGGGGGTGAGCACTTCGTCGCCGAGCACGAGTTCACCGCTCGGGGTGTGCCCGAACTCGAATTTCGTGTCGGCGAGGATGATCCCGCGCTCGGCGGCGACCTCGGCGGCGAAGGAATAGACCTTCAGGGTGAGTTCGCGGAGCTGCTCGGCGAGGTCAGTGCCGATCTCGCGGGAGATGTGCGCGAAGGAGACGTTCTCGTCGTGCTCGCCCACCTCGGCTTTCATCGCCGGGCTGAAGATGGGTTCGGCGAGCCGGGACCCGTCGTCGAGCCCGCCGGGCAGAGGCACCTCGCAGACCGTGCCCGACTCGCGGTACTCGGTGAGCCCGGAGCCGGTGAGGTAGCCGCGGCCGACGCATTCGACGCCGATCATCTCCAGGCGGTCACAGACCATCGCCCGCCCCGCGACCTGCGCCGGAACCTCCTTCAAGGAGATGACGTGGTTGCCCACGATGCCGGTGAGCTGTTCGAACCACCACGCGCTCAGGGCGGTGAGGACTTTGCCCTTGTCCGGGATCGGGGTGGGCAGGATGTGGTCGTAGGCGCTGATCCGATCCGAGGCGACGACGAGGATTCGATCCGATCCGTCCTCGGGCGCGTACAGGTCGCGGACCTTGCCGGAGTACACGTGGCGCCAGCCGGGCAGTTGTGCAGTCACTCTCCGAGTGTGCCACGATTCCGCTATGGAACCGGAACCGAACCCTGAACTTGTGGCCGAGCTCGCGAGGATTTTACGCGGCGCCGCTCAACCCGCCGCCGGGGACGCTTCCGCCTCGGGAGGAATCGCCGCCGAATGGTCCCAGGTCGCCACGGCCCACGCGGGTCGGATCTATACCGGCGGGAAGCGTTACCCACTGCCCGAGGGGGCGGAGGCGCTGTTCCGGAAACTTCACGAAGACATGCGGGATGAGGCACGCGGCGCGTGGTTCAGCGCCCGGATGGATCTACACCCGGATGCCCCCACTCCCGGGAGTTCCTCCCGCCCCGAATTCACCGTCAATTACACCGAGCGGGTGTACTGGAACGGGGAGACGATGCTCACCCCACCCCAGGGCGTGGCTCCGATTCCCAGCGACGCCGAGTGGTCAGCCGAGCTGGGCCGCAATCCCCGCGCACCGGAGTTCGTTCCCACGTGGATCTCCGCCCGGCCCGATACCTCGAGCGAATTCGGTGCCCTGCGCACGGCCTTGGAGAAGGCGGGCCTGCCGCGCGGCGCCGCGCGGCTTCCCGGTGAGGACCACGTGACCTTCGAAGGCGCCCTGCTCGTGCGCGAGCTCTCCGGGGGCTACTCCGTCGACATCTTCGATTACGGCCAGCTCCACCACCTCGCGACCGAACCGGACGCGCGCTCGGCCGGCCTGCACGCATGGAACTACCTCTCCTCACCCCTGCCCGATCCCCTATCCCTCTCCCCGGCCGACGTGGATCAGCGCGTCCGCGCCGCAGCCGCCGGGTACTCCGAACTCGGTGCGCGCATCCAGGCCGCGGGCGCGGGCGGGATCGCCACGAACCTCGCCACGGGTGTCCCCTTCGACCGGTGGGGCGGGATCGACGGCCTCTACCTGTTCGCGTGGCAGACTCCGGTGCCGCAACGCTCCCTACCGCCGTCTGCCGTCGAGGACGGCGCTGCTCGCGTCGGGTTTATCGCCGCCCAACCCGTTCCGGTCCAGGCGGAGTTCAGCCCCGCGTGGTTCGACCAACCCGGCGGGGGGATCCGGTTCCGGACGCATGAGCCGCTGCGCGATCTGGTTCGGTCCGGGGCGCTGCGGGTCATCACGGTCGGCTAGCACCCGAGCGATCTCACCCGCGCCGTGCCCTCGAAGGTGCCCCGAGCGCCGCGAGTGCCCCGGGGCGCTGTGAGGAAAATTTCCTTGCGCTCCTGCGCCGCCGCGTGAGAATGTACGTTGCTGTGACGACATCGAAGACTCCCACCACGACCCGGGGCACGACCACGCCTACCGGGTTGCGCCGCACGCCGTTGACTCCGGAAATGGCGCCCGCGTGGTCACAGCTGCACGCGATCATCGCCGACGATGATGGCGGAAGGTGGAAGCCCACCCCCACCGAGCTCGCCGAAGAACTGCAGCCGTCGTCAACCTTTGATCCTGCGCAGCAGACGTGGGCGGTGTGGTCCGGCGAGGAGATGATCGCGTTCGCCCTTGCCGGGGTGCGCAGCGCCCCCCGATACGACGGCACGAACTCCGCGTTCATCATCGGCGGGGTGCACCCGGACTGGCGCGGACACGGGCTCGGGAGCGAACTGTTGGAACGTGCCGAACGCCGCGGGGCAGACCGTGCGCGGGCGCTGGTTCCCGGTGCGCCCTTGGTGTTCAACGCGATGACGACGGCCACCGCGCCGGCAGCCTCCGAATTCCTCGCCGGTCACGGGTACGAGCAGGTGCGGTATTGGTTCGACATGACCCACGATCTGCAGGGGGACTTCACCGACGACCCCCGGACCGAGCCTTTCTCCCTCGAGCGCTCCGAAGCGGTCCGGCTCGCGCATAACGACGCCTTCTCCACCCACTGGGGAAGCGCGCCCATCAGTGCCGAGAACTGGCAACGGCTGGCCCGCTCGGCGGGGCTGCGCCCCGACCTCTCGCGGATCGTCGTCGAGGACGGCGAGGTGCTCGCCTACGCGCTCGTGTCCTCGAACCTTCCCGGCGAGGCGTACTTCGACCTCGTGGGGGTGCGCGGGCGAGCGCAGGGCCGGGGCCTCGGCCGGGCTGTGCTCACCTCTGGGCTCGCCGCGATTCGGGCGGAAGGCTCCTTCACCGAGGCCGGACTCGACGTCGACGCCGATAACCCCTCCGGGGCCGGGCACTTATATACGTCGGCGGGGTTCACGAACACCGCGAAGACGATCACCTGGGAAAAACCCCGTTAACCGGTTACCGGCCCGCCGCCCGATCGTGCAGGAGCCCTTCGGCTACCCGCCTGGCCATCACCTGGCGTATCGTCGCGATCATCTGGTCGGGGTGCTCGCGAACGTCCGCCGTGGTGAACCGCAACGTTTGCCAGCCAAGGGTGGCGGCGCGGCGATCCCGGTCCCGGTCGCGCCGCTGCGCCTCCGCTGAGGTGTGAAAGGAAACGCCATCGATCTCGATGCCGAGTTTGAGGGTCGGTTCGGCAAAGTCGAACCGACGGATGATCCGATTGTTCATCCGCACCCGGTGCTGCCGCACGAAATGGAGTCCGTTCGCTCTAAAGACCTCATCTGCCTCCGCCTCCAGCCCGGAATCGAACCCCTCCTCCAGTTCGGATAGCATCCTTCGAACCTGCGCGGCTGGGGGGAACTTGGGCATCGCGGCTGCCGCCTTTCCAAGCGCGGCCGGGGACGTTCTCTTCGCCCGGAACGCGTCATAGATCACGGCCTGGACGGCCCGCTCGGCGAGAAAGCTGCTCAAGTCAATGATGGTACGGGCGACGGTAGTCACCGGCTTCCCCTGAATTTCGGTGATGAAGGGGCTGAGGTTCCGGCTGCGGATGATCGTCGCGCCCGGCATGCCCCGCAACTTGCGCGCGTGCGGAATCGTCAACCACACCAACGGCGAGCCCGGCCGAATGTCAAGGCCATGGATCCGAGCGGCGGAGTAGTGGCTCAACGCTGCTCCTGCCGGGGCGACGCGAAGGATCGCTTGGCCAACGGTGGTGCGGGTATAGGGCGTGCTCGCTAGACGAAACACGCCTCGGCGGATCCGCACCCATTCGCCGAGGCGCAGACGGTAATCCACTTGGGTCGCGGTCAGACCTGCGGCAAGGGCCTGCTGTCGAGAGATGACGCCATCCTGCTTCATTAGGAGCGCAGTGATCCGGGCCCGGATGTGCCCCCGCGCGAGGGGATCCGCTGTGCTCCGGTGTCGTTCGTTAGTCATAGCACTACGGAGCCAGAAACTTCTGCCGCGTGTCGGCACTGGGGCAACGTTGTGGACTTTCCCGAAGGTGTGCACGATCCTTTTCGGCAGCGGCCCCACCGCGAACGGACCCCAGGTACCGGCACCGATCCGGCACTGGGGCGCGATTGCGGTAACGGTTACCGGCTCGGGGACCCAGGTCCGCTACTCGGTCGAGAGCGGGCGCCGTTGACCGCAATAATTACCGCAAGCGCACCCCAGGCTCCTCGCCCCGGACCCGAACGCGCCCCGCTCGCGCCCCGCCGCGTGCAGGCTGGGGCAGCGAGGCTAGCCCTGGTCGGCGATGTCGGCCCGGTGCTGCATCCCGGCACAGCGGATCTCCCGGACCCCCGCATACGCGGCCTCGCGCGCCTCCGCCAGGTCGCTCCCCGCCCCGACCACGGAGAGCACGCGTCCTCCCGCGGTGCACAGGCCCTCCTCGTTCTGCGCCGTACCGGCGTGGAGCACGTGCACTCCGGGAAGGTCGTTCGCTGCGTCGATGCCGTCGATCACGTCCCCGGCGCGAGGGCTGCCCGGGTAGCCCTCGGCGGCGAGCACCACGGTAACGGCGGCCGAATCGTGCCACGCCAGCGGCGCCAGTTCCGCCAACCCGCCCGTGGCGGCGGCGTGCAGGACCCCGGCGAGGGGGGTCTTCAACCGGGCAAGAACGACCTGCGTCTCCGGGTCGCCGAAGCGGGCGTTGAACTCGATCACCCGCACCCCGCGGGAGGTGAGCGCGAGCCCGCAGTACAGCAACCCGACGAACGGGGTGGCGCGCCGGGCGAGTTCGCGCACCGTGGGCAGCGCGACCTTCGCCACGACCTCCTCCACGAGCCCGGCAGGGGCCCACGGCAGCGGGGAGTAGGCGCCCATCCCGCCCGTGTTCGGACCGGCATCGCCGTCCAGGAGCCGTTTGAAATCCTGCGCCGGCTCGAGCGGAACGACGTTCTCGCCGTCAGAGAGGCAGAACAGGGAAACTTCCGGGCCATCGAGGAACTCCTCGATCACCACGCCGCCTTCGAGGCAGGCCAGTCCGTGGGCGAGCGCCTCGTCGAAGTCATTCGTGACGACGACGCCCTTACCTGCCGCTAAGCCGTCATCTTTGACGACGTGGGGGGCACCGAATTCCGTGAGGGCCGCGCGCAGCTCCGCTTCGCTCGTGCACACCCGCGCCTCGGCGGTGGGCACCCCGGCGGCGGCCATGATCTCCTTCGCGAACGCTTTCGACCCCTCGAGGCGGGCCGCTTCGCCGTCCGGACCGAACACGGCGATGCCCCGGGCTCGCACGGCGTCGGCGACCCCGGCGACGAGGGGCGCTTCCGGGCCGATGACGACGAGGTCGGCGTCCAGTTTCACGGCGAGGTCCGCCGCCGCCTCGGGGTCGAGCGGGTCGACGTCGTGAACCTCGGCCTGCGCGGCGATCCCGGGGTTGCCGGGCGCCGCCGCTAAGGCGGTGACCGCCGGGTCGAGGGCGAGCGTGTGAACCAATGCGTGCTCCCGTGCGCCGGAGCCAATCACCAAGATCTTCACGGGTAGTTAGCCTATCGCCATTCCATGGCCCCTGCCGCGCGGGCCCGCTTTTCAAGATGCAAGAGTATTTCCCGAGCGCAAGAAAACGGGCCCGCTGCTCTAGCGGAGATACTCGCGATA
>JAJYRV010000064.1 GCA_021793935.1 Actinomycetes bacterium
TTCCGATCTCCCGTCCACGCCTTCGTCGATCGCGCGGGCGGCGTCGTCCGGGTGAACGATCCCCTTGAGCAGGATCGGCAGGGAGGTCCACTCCCGCGCCTTGGCGAGATCCGCCCACGTGAGCGCGGGTGTGGAGAACACGTCGAGGAAGGTTTCCACCGCGGCGCGGGGAAACGGCGAGCGCAGGTTTTCGCGCAGGCTCCGTGATCCGGTGAGCGGGGATCCCTTCCGGGCGATCGTCAGGCCCGCGGCTAGGGCCTTGCGGGTGATCTTCGGCGCCGCCGATCCGTCGGCGTGCTGGTTCCGGGCGCGGCGGGCGACGAGCTTCTTGAACACGGGGTCGGTGGTGTATTGGGCGATGCCCAATCCGCGCACGAACGGCAGGTAGCCCAGGTCGAGGTCCTGAGTGCGCCACCCGAGCAGGTGGGTATCGAGGGTGATGACGATGGCCGTGCAGCCGCTCGCCTCGGCCCGGGCGAGGAGCGAACGATTGAGGTCGTCGTTGGCCGACCAGTACAACTGGAACATCCGGGAGGATCCGGGCGCCTGCCGGGCGACGTGCTCCATCGGGATCGAGGCCTGATTCGACAGCACGTAGGGCACGCCGGTCGCCGCGGCGGCGCGCGCGACGGCGACGTCGGCCCCCGGGTGGGCGAGTTCCATCACGCCCAGTGGGGCGAGCAGGAGGGGAGAGGGAAGGTCCCGGCCGAGCAGCGTCGTCGACAGATCTCGCGCCGAGACGTCCTTGAGCACCCGCGGCCAGATCTGCCAGCGTGCGAATGCCTCCCGGTTCGCCGCGACGGTGCGCCCCGCCCCCGCTCCGCCGGCGATATAGGCGAAGGCCTCCGCAGGCAGCGCTTTGCGAGCGGCGGCCTGAAGCTGCGAGGGATCAGTGG
Source organism: Actinomycetes bacterium (assembly GCA_021793935.1). Next base: position 897 of record JAJYRV010000064.1, read on the forward strand.
GAACCCTCGGAAAGGTCCCACTGATCCCTGCGCTGAAAACGGCAGTCTGCGCCTCGCGGCCGATGCCGCGCCCGGCATTGCCGGTCGGGTGTCCCATTCGTGCTCCCTCGGCTCGTTCTGTTCCCGATCGTAGCCGCGGGCACGAAGTGGGGCGAGTCGCGGCTAGCGCACTCCGATCTTCTGCGAGCACACGGGCCACTGGCCCCATCCGGAGCGTGCCTGAAGCATCTTCGCGCGCTTGGTCTGCTCCTCGGCACTCGCCTGGCTCGGCAGGCCGGTGCCGCCGACGGACTGCCAGGTGGCGACGGAGAATTGGTACAGGCCGTGGTAGGTGCCCGATGCGGAGACCGCGCTGGGGTTACCGCCGGATTCGCACTGGGCGAGTGCTGCCCACACCCCGGAGCTCGGGGCCTTCCCGCCGCCGCTGTCGCTGCTGCCGCCACCACTGCCGCCGCTGTTGTTGTTCTCGGCCGGCTCGGATGCCGGGCGGGTCTTGGTGCCGACTTCGGTGATCTGGGTGACGGGTTCGGTGGTGACCTTGTTGGAGACTTCTTCCTCGTCGGTCACCTCGCCGTCGACCTTCGTCACCTTCGTCACGATGGTTCGTTCGCCGTTCTTGCCCTCCTGCACGACCTGCTTCTCGTCCTTATACTTCTCAGAGTTCGTGCGGGTCTCGGACTCGAACTCGATGGCTTCGGTCGTCTCCTTCTCCTCCACCGTGATCCGGGTGATCGTCACGATGGGCGTGCCGTCCTCATCGGCGGTGACGACAGTCTCGTCACGTTCGCCGAGTTCGATACCGGCTTCGTCGAGGGCCTCATGCAGCGTGACCGTGCCGGAGAACTCCTCGGTGATCTCCTCGCCGTCAACCTTGAACACCACGTCACCGTCGGTCACGAGCGGCAGCGCGAGTTCGGGTCGGCCATTAGAGGAGCGGGAGACCTGGAACTCCACGTCCCGGCCCCGATCTGCGACGTCGACGAGGGCATCGCCCGCGGTGCGACCGATGGTCCACAGCTCGACGCTCTCCCCATCGGCGTCGAATTCGACCTGGTGGGCGGAGCGGATGACGATCGTGGCGCCGTCTTCGAGTTTGTCCACCGGGTGGGGCGCGACGTGGTCGTGAGGCGAGGGTTCGAACCCGACCTCTTCCAACGCTCCGGAGACCGAGCCGGCGAAGGTTCCGATCGAATGGATCTCCCCGTCGAGGTCGACCTCGACGGACTTGTGTGCGGCGGCAACGGCCACCCCACCTCCCGCCAGGAGAAGCGCAAAAGCACCAAGAATTCCGAACAGGAGCTTGCGCCGCTTGGGCTTTTCAGTTGTTTCGACGGAGTTAGTAGTCAAAGGGGCGTCCTCATCTCACGCGGGATTCCTTGACCTCCCGCTGGAAGTGAATGCGCGTACGCCTGCGCACGTACCTGCCGCCCGCAGGCGTCAGAACCTACGCGACCCTAACGCCGTCGTTATCGAATTGTCACCTTTTCCCTGCCGCCCTGTGCGACAATTCACCGAATTTTAGAGAGGCGGATCACACCGCCAGAACCGGGAGAAGAGGTGTCAGTACCAGCCCACGCTCTGCGAATGGGCCCACGCCCCGCACGGAGATCCGTAGCGATCCTTGATGTACCCGAGCCCCCATTTGATCTGGGTGGCCGGGTTCGTGCGCCAGTCACTTCCCGCGCTGGCCATCTTCGAGCCGGGTAGCGCCTGGGGGATGCCGTACGCCCCGGAGGAGGGGTTCGAGGCGGAGGGGTTCCAGCCGCTTTCCCGTTGCCAGAGGTTGTTCAAGCAGGACCATTGGTCATCGCCCCACCCGTGGCTGGAGAGCATTCCCTGCGCAATTCCGCGGGGAGATTCGCCCGAGTGGGTGGCGCCGCTCGATCCCCCGCTGCTCGATCCGCCGCCGCTCGATCCCCCGCCGCTCGATCCGCCACCGCTCTCGCCCGCGCTCACGGGCGCAGGTTCGGGCTTGGTACCCACGAGCACGACCTCATCGACCGGCTCAGCTCCAACCGCCTCCGCGAGGACCTCTTCGCCGATCACCTCGCCACCCTTGGTCAGTACCCGCTTGGTGATCGTGCGCTCGCCCGATCGCCCCTTGGTCTCCACCTTCTCGGTACCTTTGGTGAGCGAGTCCGTTTCGCGCCGCGTGGTGCTGAACGGGATCTCTTCTTCCACCACCTCGATCGCATGGGTCACGCGGGTGATCGTAGCGTCAACGGGTTCGCCGTTCATCGGCGCACTCACCTCGTCGTGCTCGCTCACCTCGATCCCGGCATCCGCGAGCGCTGCAGCGAGCGTGCGCGCCCGGGTGGTGATCTCGTGGTCTTCCCCATCGACGGCGATGGTGATGGTCCGCTGCGTAGCGTCGTCCAGCGGAATTCGGTCCACGCTGCGAGAAACGGATCCGGTGCGGATCGGTTCCGGTGCGGGTTCGTCCTCCGCTGCCGCCGTGAGGGAGGCGAAGTGCTGCTCCCCGGAGGTCGTCGAGACGAAACCGTAGGTGCCGGCGGCGAGCCCGAGGGCGAGGGCAACGGCTGCGCCTTTGCGCCACGCGCTCCGGCGCCCTCCCGCTGCGCTCGTGCGCTCTTTCGACTGGAGCTCGCGCAGCTCGCGGCGGGTGACGTTTGCGTACGGGTCAGTGCCCCGAGACGCGGGCACTGCAGCGTAAGAGGAGTCTTGTTCGTCCACACCGATCCTTAACTGGCACTCTGCGAACATCTTAACTAATTAAAACGGCCCGTACAGCCTCTCAGAGAGACGAGAAATCTGCGAGCAGAACCCCTCCAGCGCTTCCTCACGAAGGTCGGCGAGGAACCGGATGGTGTGGGGCAGTTGGAAGGGCGCGTTCACCCGGCCCCGGTTCGGCTCCGGGGTGAGATACGGGGCGTCGGTCTCCACCAGGAGCCGGTCGGCGGGTACGCACAGCGCGGCCTGCCGAAGGTCGCGGGCATTCTTGAACGTCACCGTGCCCGAGAAGGAGAGGAAGAAGCCCCGCTTGAGGCACTCCTCAGCGAATTGCGCATCGCCGGAGAAGGAGTGGAGGATGGTCACCTCGGGCGCGCCGTCGGCGTCGAGCACCTTCAGCACATCTGCGTGGGCCTCCCGGTCGTGGATCTGCATCGGCAGGCCGAGTTCCTTCGCCAGGGCGATGTGATCGCGAAACGCTGCGCGTTGCCATGCTCGGCCGCGTTCCCCGGCCCGGAAGTAGTCGAGGCCCGTCTCGGAGATCGTGCAGACCCGCGAGTGCCGAGCAAGGTCGCTGATCTCGGCGAACGCGTCATCGTAGGGGATCTCGTGGCGCGCCAGGAACGTGGGTTCCAGCCCGTCCGGCGATTCCTCGCGCACCCGGTGGTGGGCGACGACCTCGTTGGGGTGCAGGGCCACTCCCACCCGGAGCCGGGCCGCCGGGCCCGAGGGCATATCGAGGGAGGCGCGGGCGGATTCCACGTCGCAACCGACCTGGACGATCCGGTCCACTCCCACGGCGTGGGCGGCAGTGAGGTACTCCGTCACATCCACCCCGCCCGCAGCCGGCTCCTGCCCCAGCCGCGCCGGGATCGACTCCAAGTGGGTGTGGTTGTCGACCACTCGGGTGGGCAGCGGCTCGGGCGCCTCGGCCAGCGTCGGGGTTTTCGCCATGTCCTTAACCTTCGTCCTGGGCGCGCAGGCGCTCGAGTTCCTCCTCGACGATACCCTCATCGAGTTTCGTGAACACCGGGGAGGGTTTGCCCACAGCGGTCCCGGGCGTGAGCTCCCGGCGCGCCCACGTGCCCTTCATCGACTCGTAGTCGCCGGTGATGATCGGATACTCGAAGGCTGGATCGTCGAGGTCGGTCACCTCATCGATCCTCGGCTGCGGCGCGATGAGGCCGCTGCCACCGAAGGTCTCGTGCACCGCCTGTGAGGAATGCGGCAGGAACGGGGAGAGCATCGTATTGAGGTCGCTGATCGCCTGGGCAGCGGTGAATAGCACCGCTCCTTGGCGCTCCCGATCGTCCTTGAGCTTCCACGGCGCGGTGTCGGAGAGGTACTTGTTCGTCTCCGCCACCAGGTGCATCGCTTCGTTGATCGCCGCGCGTTGGCGGTGGGTTCCCAGCAGCTCGCCCACCTTCTCGAACCCGGAGTTGACCTGCGCGAGCAGCTCCCGGTCCCCGTCCCTGAGGTCGGCAGCGGGGATCTCCCCGAAGTTCTTGTGGATGAGGTTCGCGGTGCGGTTGACGAGGTTGCCCCAACCGGCGACGAGTTCGTCGTTCGTGCGGCGGTAGAACTCCGACCAGGTGAAATCCGAGTCATGGGATTCCGGGCCGGCGACGGCGATGAAGTACCTCAGCGCGTCGGGCTGGTAGCGGGCGAGCATGTCCCGCACGTAGATGACCACCCCGCGGGAGGAGGAGAACTGTTTGCCCTCGGTGGTGAGGAATTCGCTCGCGACGACCTCGGTCGGCAGTTCGAGGGTGCCGAAGGCGCCGGGCTGCCCACCGTGGGCGCCGCGGCCGTCGTAGGCGAGGAGTTCGGCAGGCCAGATCTGGGAATGGAAGGTGATGTTGTCCTTGCCCATGAAGTAATAGGACTGGGCCTTCGGGTCGGACCACCACGCCTGCCACTCGTCTCCCGCGCCGAACCGGCGCGCCCATTCCACTGACGCCGAGAGGTAGCCGACGACGGCATCGAACCACACGTACAGACGCTTGTTCGGGTTGTTCTCCCACCCCTCGATCGGAACGGGGATGCCCCAGTCGATGTCGCGGGTCATCGCCCGCGGCTTCATATCGCCAAGGAGGTTCCGCGAGAAGTTGATGACGTTGGGACGCCACGCGCTGCGAGTATCGAGCCACGCGCCCAGCGCCTCGGTGAGCGCGGGCAGGTCGAGGAAGAAGTGGTTCGATTCGACGAACTTCGGCGTCTCCCCGTTGATCCGGGAAATCGGGTTCTTCAGGTCGATCGGATCGAGTTGGTTGCCGCAGTTATCGCATTGGTCCCCCCGCGCGCCATCGTAACCGCAGATCGGGCAGGTGCCCTCGATGTACCGGTCCGGCAACGTCCGCCCCGTGGAGGGGGATACTGCGCCCATCGTCGTGCGTTCGATGAGGTACCCGTTGGCGTGCACCGTTTTGAACATCTCCTGCACCACGGAGTAATGGTTGCCCGTCGTCGTGCGAGTGAACAGGTCGTAACTCAACCCCAGCGACGTCAGGTCTTCAGCGATGACCCGGTTGTATCGATCGGCGAGTTCCTGCGGACCCACCCCTTCGGTCTCGGCCTGCACGAGGATCGGGGTACCGTGCTCGTCGGTTCCCGAGACCATCAACACATCGTGACCCGCCATTCGCATATACCGGCTGAACACGTCAGAGGGAACACCAAAACCTGCGACATGGCCGATGTGGCGCGGGCCGTTTGCGTACGGCCAGGCGACGGCGGAAAGAATGTGGGTCATGACTCCCCAGCTTAGAGGTCGCGAGCCAGTTGTGCGCCCACACGTGCCGGTAGCCGCCGCCGTCCCATTGACTCCCCGCTGGCAAGGCCGGAATCAGGCCGGCACGGGCCCCAGCGTGCGGCAGTAACGCAGGAACAGCATCGCCCCGCCGGGCAGCGAGTTCACCAGCCCCATATTGTGCACGTGCTCGGTGCGGCTCGTGGTGATCCGCCGCGAGCGGCCTCCCACGAGCAGGGGGCTGACCGTGAGGCAGAGTTCATCCACCAGGTCTGCGGCGAGTAATGATCCGAACAGGGTCGGCCCACCCTCGCACAGAACTTGATGCAACCCGCGCGCCGCCAACTCCGCCGCCATCCGCTGCAGGTCCACCCCGCCGGAGATCTCCCCGCATTCGATCACCTCCGCCACTTCCTGCAGCGCGCGGAGCTTATCCGGATCGGCCGTCTTGGCGGCAAACACGAGCGGGCGTTCCTTGCGGTTCTCGACGTCGAAGGGCGCGCTGGCAGGATCTAGGTCGCCGGAGGCGGTGACGATCGCGAGCCGGGGATGATCGGGCAGGCCCTGTTGCTGGCGCCAGGCGACGTGCGCGGCCGGCACATAGACGCCGTCGTACTCCTCCTCGCGCACCGTTCCCGCCGCCACGACGACGACGTCGGCCATTGCCCGCAAGGTTTCAAAAACTTGCAGGTCCCACGGGTCGTTCAAGCCGCCCGAGAGGCCCCCGACGGTGGCGGCGCCGTCGATCGAGGAGACGAAGTTCAGCCGGATCCACAGCAACTCCCGGTCGGCGGTGCGATAAGCACGGCGCAACAGGTCCGGGTCAAACAGTTCCGGGTCAAACAGGTCAGGATCAGACATGGCTGTTCGGTTCGTAGTCGGGGTCGATGTTGTGGCGCGTGTAGGCAGGTTCGCGCAGGCCGAGCACCGATTCGGTCATCCGGACGACGTCGCGGGTCTCGGCCACGTTGTGCACGCGCAGGATCCGGGCGCCCCGCTCCACGCAGAGCACGGCGGCCGCGAGGGAGCCGAACATCCGCTCCCCCTGCGGGCGGTCGAGCGTCTCCCCCACGAAGTCCTTGTTGCTCAACGCTGCGAGGGTGGGCAGGCCGAGCGTGGTGATCTCAGCGAGCCGCCGGGTAATTTCCAGCGAATGATAGGTGTTCTTGTTCAGGTCGTGCCCGGCGTCGACGACGATCCGCTCGTTCGGGATACCGCGGGCGTTCGCATAGGCCACGCGATCGCGCAGGAAGTCCGCGATCTCGGTGACGACGTCGGTGTAGGTCGGCCGTCGCAAGTGGCGGTGCGGTTTCCCAGCCGAGTGGGCGATGACGATCGAGGCGGCAGACTCGGCGACCACTCCGGCCATATCGCCGGTGTCCAGGGTGTCCTCACCCGCAAACCTCAATCCGGTGACGTCGTTGATGACCCCCGCCCCGGCCTCGATCGCGGCGCGGGCGGCCTCGGCACGGCACGTATCCACGGAAATGACGACGTCGGTGTTCGCCTTGATCGCCTCGACGACCGGAACCACCCGGTCGATCTCCTCGGTGACCGACACCTCGGGGGTGTCGGGTGAGAACGGCACCCCACCGACGTCCACCCAGTCCGCGCCCGCTTCCGCTGCGGATTCACATGCTCGCACGGCGGCGTCGAGCGCGAAGGTCGCCCCGTTGTCATAGAACGAATCCGGGGTGCGGTTGACGACCGCCATGATCGCAGTGCGGTTCGCGAAATCGAATGTGCGCCCGCCGATCCTGCGAGGCTTGAGATCGGGTACGTTCACGGGCGCCACGGCGTCAGCGTGACCCCCGCAGCCGTCATGTGTTCACGTGCCGCCACGCCTTGGTCCTCGCTCACGGGCACCGTCAGGTCGGAGAACACGCGCACGCGCATCCCCTCGTCAACGGCGTCGAGGGCGGTGCGCAGCACGCAGTGCGATTCGGCGATCCCCACGACGTCCACCTCTGCGATCTCGGCTGCGTGGAGGATCTGCGCGAGATCGTTGCCGTCTTCGTCTTTGCCCTCGAAACCGGAGTAGGCGGCCTCGTACTGGCCCTTCTTGATCCCGTGGTCCGCGTCGAGTTCCGCGAGCGCGGGGTGCAGTTCCGCTTCCGGCGTTCCCGCAACCCCATGCGGGGGCCAGGAGTCAACGAAGTCCGGGGTGTCGGAGAAGTGGTCACCGGGATCGATGTGCCAATCCTGCGTCGTGACCACGAGGTCATAGTCGCCGCGGTGGGATTCCACGAACTCGGCGATGCGCTCCGCGACGGCGTTCCCGCCCTCAACCCCGAGGGCGCCTCCTTCACAGAAGGTGGGCTGCACGTCTACAACGATGAGAGCTTTGTTGGTACTCATATCGTCTAGGGTGCCACGCCCGCGCGGTATCCAACACCCGCCTCCGCGGATATCTCACTCCCCGGCTGCTACTACCGAGCTGCTACTCCTGGACCTGGCCCCGGGATTCCAGCACCGCCTCATACAAGCTGCGCCGGCGCGCGCCCGCTTCCTTCGCGACCTGCGCCACCGCCTCCTTCATCCGCTCCCCTGCCGCGATTCTTGCCTGCACGTGCGCAACGAGGTCCTCGAGCGCGGGTGCCACGGCGGGTTTTCCCGCCACGACGACGACGATCTCCCCTTTGACTCCCGCCTCC
>JAJYRV010000065.1 GCA_021793935.1 Actinomycetes bacterium
GCCCTGGGCTGGCTGGCGGCCGCGGCGACGATGCTGCGCGAGCCCCCGCCGCAGTATTTCGTGCCGACCTCCATCGCGCAGGTCTTCATGGGCTACGACGTCGATGCACCCGTTTCCTGGTCCGTTTGGTTCACCGATTGGCGGCCGAACCTATTCTTCCTCGTGCTCGCCACCGGTGCGATCGGCGGGTACCTCTACGGCGTTCGCCGCCTCGCCCGCCGCGGCGACCCCTGGCCCCCGGGCCGAACGATCGCCTGGTGCCTCGGATGGGTGATCGCCGTCGTCATCACAAGTTCCGGATTCGGCAAGTATTCGGCACCGGACTTCGCCACGCACATGATCGTGCACATGACCTTGAACATGCTCGTGCCGGTCTTCCTCGTCCTCGGCGGGGCGATCACCCTCGCACTTCGCGCAACCACCCCCGCCCGTGGCGGCCTCGCCGGCGTGCACACGTGGATCACGTGGATGCTCAACTGGCGGGTACTGCGGTGGCTGTACAACCCGCTGTTCGTGTTCGCCTTCTTCATCGTCTCCTACTACGGGCTGTACTTGTCGGCGATGTTCGGAAAGTTGATGCCGTTCCACTGGGGGCACCAGCTCATGAACGTCCACTTCCTCATCGTCGGCGTGATGTTCTACTCGCTGGTCATCGGGGTGGACCCCACCCCGAGGCAACTGCCGCACATCGGGAAGCTGGGGTACATCGTCGCCGCCATGCCCTTCCACGCGTTCTTCGGGATCGTTCTGATGACCTCGCGGCACATCATTGGCGAGGATTTCTACCGCCGCCTCGACATGCCCTGGGCCGACCTCGCGAACTCCCAGTACGTGGGCGGCGGCATCACCTGGGCCGGGGGAGAGCTGCCGCTCCTCGTCGTCGTCATCGCCCTCGGTATCCAATGGGCGAAGCAAGACGCCCGCGAAGCCCGCCGCAAGGACCGCCACTTCGACACCGGCTTCGATGCGGAATTCGACGCCTATAACGCCATGCTCGAAAAACTCGCCGCCCGCGAAGCAAGTACGCCCGTGGTGGCCTCCCCGCGCAAGGAGTCACATGACTGATCACCTAGTCAGCCCAACCGCGCCTACCCCCGGAGAGCTGCTTTCCCCTGCCGAGCAAAGCGCTCCGATCCAGCTCGGCATCACGGGGATGACCTGCGCCGCCTGCGCGAACCGGGTGGAGCGCGCGCTGAACAAACTTGAGGGGGTGACTGCGAGCGTCAACTACGCCACCGAGAAGGCCCATATCCTCGGCCTCGAGGACCCCCAGGAGGCGGTCGCCGTCGTCGAAAGGGCCGGCTACGCCGCCCACGTTCCCAGCGGTGAGGACGACGCGTGGGCCGCCCGTGCCGCAGCCACCCGCATCGACTCGTTGCGGCGGCGACTCATCGTCTCGGTGCTGCTCACCCTGCCGCTGATGGATCTGACGATCGTTCTCGCCCTCGTGGAACGGTGGCGCTTCCCGGGCTGGCAAGGGCTGTGCATCGCCCTCGCCCTGCCCGTGGTCACATGGGCAGCCGCGCCGTTCCACCGCGCCACATGGCGGAACCTGCGAAACCGCACAGGCTCGATGGACACACTGGTCTCCCTGGGCATCGTCGCCTCCTTCGGCTGGGCTGTGACGACGCTCGTGTTCGGGATCTCCGGGCCATCCGATACGTTTTGGCTCGGCTTCGGATCGATCCCCGACGGCGCCAGCGCCCTGTACTTGGACGTCGCCGCCGGGATGACGACCTTCCAACTCGCCGGGCGCTACTTCGAAGCCCGCTCGCGGCGGCGTGCGGGGGACGTGCTCGGCGCCCTGCACGCGCTCACCCCCTCGACCGTGCGCGTGCTCCGCGATGGAAAGGAAGAGATCGAGCCGGTTGCCGCGCTCCGCGTGGGCGATCACGTCATTGTGCTGCCCGGGGAGACGATCCCCACCGATGGGGAGGTGCTCGAGGGGGCCGCCGCGGTCGATACGTCGATGATGACCGGCGAACCCCTCCCCGTGCATGTAGAAACCGGCGGGAGCGTCATCGGCGGCACACTCAGCACCGACGGGCGGCTCCGGGTGCGCGCGACGGCCGTGGGCGCGCACACCCAACTCGCGCAAATGGTCGCCCTCACCGAGGAGGCACAGGAGCGCAAAGCGCCGGTTCAACAACTCGTCGACCGGATCGTCACGTGGTTCGTGCCCGCGATCATCGCGCTCGCGCTTCTCGTGGGAACCGGCTGGTTCTTCGCCGGGCGGAGCTTTTCCGACGCCTTCGCGATCGGCATCACCGTACTCATCATCGCCTGCCCCTGCGCCCTGGGCCTCGCCACCCCGACCGCCCTCATGGTCGGCATCGGGCGAGCGGCGACACTAGGGATCCTCATCAAAGGCCACGACGCGCTCGAGGCGAGCGGCGTCATCGACACCGTGGTGCTGGACAAGACCGGCACCCTCACCACCGGCGTCATGCACGTTGAACGCATGTACCCAAGCAGCATGGAAGAAAGCGAGCTGCTCCGCCTCGCGGCGACGGTGGAGACCGGTTCCGAGCACGCGATCGGCAAAGCGATCGTGCGCGCCGCGGAAGAACGTGGCCTCACGTTGGGCACCCTCGAGGGATTCGTCGCCCTCCCCGGATTCGGCGCGGAAGGGCAGGTGGGCGCAGACCGCATAGTCATCGGATCCCGGCGGCTGCTGGCAGAGAGCGGGGTGGAACTTCCCGCCGCGGCGAACACGGCGGCGGAGCAGGCCGATGAGCGGGGTGGAACCTTCATCGCCGCCGCGAGAAACGGGGCCTACGCAGGGGGATTCGTGCTCTCCGACGAGCTGAAGCCGAACGCGACGGAGTCGGTCCGAGCGCTCAAGTCCGCCGGTCTGCGCACGCTGCTGCTCACCGGCGACAGCGCCGCCGCCGGCGCGCGCGTGCAGGCGGACCTCGGGATCGACTCGCTGCGCGCGGAAGTCCTGCCAGCAGAGAAGGCCGCGGTCATCGCAGATCTGCAACAGCAGGGGAACCGGGTGGCGATGGTGGGGGATGGGATCAACGATTCCGTCGCGCTGGCCACCGCGAACCTCGGCCTCGCCGTCGTCGAGGGAACCGACGTCGCCCTCAAGGCCGCCGACATCATCCTCGTGCGCGAGGACCTTTTCGCGATCCCCGACGCGATCGCGCTCTCGCGGGCCACGCTGCGCACAATCAAGACCAATCTCGGCTGGGCGTTCGGCTACAACCTCGCCGCGATTCCCCTCGCTGCGATCGGGCTGCTCAACCCGCTCATCGCCGCAGCGGCGATGTCGCTCTCCTCGGTGCTCGTCGTCTCGAACAGTCTGCGCCTGCAGCGGTTCGGTTCGCTCGCTCCTAGGTAGGACGTACCAACTAAAACGTCGAGGCACCGACTCAGCGATGCCCCGACGTTCTTTGGTCGGGGTGGCGGGATTTGAACCCACGACCTCTTCGTCCCGAACGAAGCGCGCTACCAAGCTGCGCCACACCCCGTGGCCAAAGGCCACTTTATCTCACGCCCCGTTGATTAGTGAAATCGCCCGAAGCAGCAACCGGCCGGGAAGAGGGTTGTGTGTGCGGTCGGCGGCTATTTCACCGAGAGGGTCAACAGCGACGCCTCGGGCCGGCAGGCGAACCTGATCGGTGTAAACGGCGAGGTTCCAAGGCCCGCGCTCACGTGTAACCACATCTGTTCGTCCGGCGGGAACGCCTCATGCTGACCGGGCCAGCGGTGCAACCCCTTAGCCATTCGGCGATCAATATCACAATTCGTCACGAGTGCCCCGAACCCAGGCACACAGACTTGGCCCCCATGGGTGTGGCCCGCCAACGCGAGATCTACGCCGTCGAGCCGCATGCGTTGCAGCACGCGCTGATAGGGCGCGTGGGTTACCCCTAGGTGCACATCCGCTGTTCCGGGCCGGCCCTGCGGTTCAGGATAGTGGGCGGCGTCGATGTGCGCGTCGCCGGTGCCTACGAGGTCGATCGTGGAGCCTTGAACGCGGAGTCGTCCGCGGGCGTTGTCGAGGTCGAGCCAGCCCCGGGAGGTCAACACGTTCTTGAGCGCCGCCGCCGGGAGCGTGGGCGTGGGGCTCGGCCGGGAAACTGGTTTGCGCTTACGGAAATAGGCGAAAGGGTTCTTCGGGACGGGCTCGTAGTAGTCGTTCGAACCGGTGACGAACGCGCCGGGAATTCCGAGGAACGGCGACATCGCTTCTGCGACGGCGGGAACGGCCTCGGGGTGGGAGAGGTTATCGCCGGTCGTGATCACCAGGTCGGGCTGATATCGCTCGAGCCGTTTCACCCAATCAATCCGCCGCAGGTCGGAAGGGAGGAGGTGAAGATCTGAGAGGTGTAGCAGCCGGATCGGCGCGTGCCCGGGCGGCAGCACGGGCACGTCGAATTCTCTGAGCGTGTACGCCCTAGCCTCTGCCAGCGCCCACCCGAGCGTCGCCGCGCCAACGGTCGCGGTCGCCGCGGCGACGCGTGTTACGGCGCGGCTCACTCGTCGTCGGATTCGTCAGAGTCGTCATCGTCGTCGGAATCCTTGTCCTTATCCTTATCCTTGTCCGGCTCCGGGCCGGCACTGGGACGGATGGTGATGGTTGCCCCTGGGCGTTCGCGCCCGGTGGATGATTGCCAACCGACGGAGTCCTCGGGGAAGCGCTCGGAGTACCCCTCTTCCCCGACTTTGACGTCGAACCCGGCGCTGGTGAGGGTCTGCTTAGCGGCGTCGATGTCCTGCCCCAGAACCGTTGGTACAGGTTTCCGTTCCCCGTAAATCACCTTGTCATCGGCTTTGGGGAAATCTTTGACTTCCCAGTCTTCCACCGCACGGGCCATGTAGTCATTCCAGATCGGAGCGGCGATGGCCCCACCGAACACCTGCGAGTAGAACCGGCCGTTGATCGTGGAGTTGAACATTGAGGTCTGGCTCTCGGAGTGACCCACCCACACCGCCGTGGCGGCTTGCGGGATGTAACCGACGAACCAGGCATCGTAGTCGTTGTTACTCGTCCCCGTCTTCCCGGCTGTCGGTCGGCCGGGAAGCTTGGCTGCCGATCCGGTACCGCCAGGGCCGGCGACGGCCTGCAGCGCGTGGGTCACACCCGCGGTGACCTTGGGGGAGAGTACGTCCTCGCAGTTCGCCTCGGGAACGGGGAGCTCGTTGTCATCGGCATCCTTGATCGACAGGATCGCGCGCGGTTCGCAGTAGGTGCCGTTAGCCGCGAACGTCGCAAAGGCCGAGGCCATCCGCAGCGGAGAAAGCTCGTTCGTTCCGATCACGAAGGTCGTGTTGTAGCGCAGCGGCTCGCCGTCATCTGTGGGACCATCCGCCCGCTGGAGTCCCATCGAAGCGGCCAGTTTGCCGATGTTGCACATGTTCATCTGGTTCGCCATGGTTACGTAACCAGTGTTGCTGGACCGCTTCGTCGCATCGAGTACCGACATCCTCCCGGCTGAGGGTTCGATGTTCCTGATCGTCGTGTCGGTCGCCCACGACCTGCACCCGTCGTACGTCCAGGAACTCGCCGGGAACGTCTTTCTTGGAGGAGCGTCCACCATGTCGTGCAGCGACTTCCCTGACTCCAGCCAGGAGGCAAGGACGAAGGCTTTGAACGTCGATCCGGTCTGGAAACCGTTCGAGCCGCCGTAGTCCTTATCCGTGTTGAAGTTGACCTCCGTCGCCCGAGGCCGCTTTTTCGAGGCCTTACCGAAGCGGGTGTTCTGCGCCATCGCGAGGATTTCCCCCGTGCCCGGCTCGACTGTGGTCACCGCGTTGGAGATCTTCGACGGGTCGCTCTCCGGGATCGCGTCCACGAGCGCCCGGTGTGCTTCCTTCTGCATCTTCGGATCGAGGGTTGTGGTGATGGTGAGTCCGCCCTGCATGAGCAGCTTGGTGCGCTCCGTGCGGTCCTCCCCGAACGTCTCATCGTTCTGAATGACCCGCTTGACGTAGTCACAGAAGTACGCCGCGTTCTTTGCCGCCGCACAGCCTGAGGGGGCGCTGTTGACGTCGAGCATGTCCTCGATCTCGATCTCGACAGCTTCGTCGTACTCCTCCTGGGTGATGAAATCCTGCTCGAGCATCTTGCGAAGAACCAAGTCTCGGCGCTTCTTCGAGTTCTCCGGGTTGAGAACTGGGTCGTACTTGTTCGGAGCGTTCGTAACGCCTGCGAGCACGGCCGCCTCGGCGGGGGTCATCTCCTCAGCCGAGTGGGAGAAGTAGTGGCGGGCCGCCGCCTCCACGCCCCACACTGACGCGCCGAACTGCGCAACGTTGAGGTATCCCTCGAGGATCTCCTCCTTGCTGCGGGATTTCTCCAGGCTGATCGCCATCTTCGCTTCCCGCAGCTTCCGGCCAAGGGTCGGGTCGGTGGCTTCAACGTAGGCTTCGGGGTCGTCGGATACCCGACTGTGCTCGACGAGCACGTTCTTGACGTACTGCTGGGTCAGCGTCGACCCACCTTGCAGCGCCCCGCCGGAAAGGTTGGTGAATGCCGCGCGCATGAGACCCTCGGTGTCGATACCTCCGTGCTCGAAAAAGCGCTTGTCCTCGATTGCGATCACGGCTTGCCCCATGATCGGGTCGATCTTTTCCATCGGAACAACGATCCGGTTCCACATGTAGAACCGAGCGAGCAGCTTGCCGTTGCGGTCGAGGATGACTGACTGCTCGGACATCTCCTCTGAGCCGAGTTCGCCGGGAAGATCATCGAAGAGCTCGGAGGAGGCCTGGGTGACCGAGCCGGTCGCGGCAACAACGGGCATGACCAAACCGGCGGCGAGCACACCTCCGACTCCTGCGAAAAGGAGGAAGGCCAAGAATGCAGCGATCACCTGGCCTGGGTGCATGGCGCGAGACGTGTTCCGGGGCGACATGGGTACTAGTGTACGTTGACCGCGCGTGGGAAAAGGTTCGCTAGTTGTGAAGAACGAGTGAGGTTCCAAACGCTCACCGCGGGGAGCTGGCGGGCGGCTGTCTACTCTAAAAGTTGTTTGCTTGCCACAGGTGCTCAACTGTTGGCAAAAATCTCATCGACATGCGGTCAGTTGACCAAGGATTTGTCCTCCGCAAAGAAATGCCGTACCTTTTCGTACTATACGACGGTTTCGTAAGGGCGCGAAACTTATTTTCTCTCGGGGGAGGGAGACCTATGAATCCTTTAGTGGACCAAAGTTGGACAGCACAAGCAGCTTGCGCAGCCCAAGATCCAGATGACCTGTTCGTGCGCGGCGCCGCTCAACGGCAGGCGAGGGAAATTTGCTTCACCTGCCCAGTCCGACTCGAATGCCTCATTGATGCGCTCGATAACCGAATCCAGTTTGGGGTTTGGGGCGGGCTCACGGAACGGGAACGCCGCGCGTTGCTGCGCCGGGCCCCCAGCGTTGAATCCTGGCGAGACACCTTAGCGGAAATGGATCGCGATTCGATCAATGAGCTCATTTACCAGCGATGGCCGGTGGGTGGGAAAGCGAAGTCCGCGAAGAGGTAGCCCCATAAAGGACTTAGCGCCGTAAACTACTCGTATGACTAAATGGGAATATGTAACCGTTCCGTTGATTATTCACAACACGAAAGCGATCCTCGATAATTGGGGTTCGGAAGGCTGGGAACTGGTCTCGGTGGTCACCGGGCCGGACGGTAACGGCCTCGTTGCGTACATGAAGCGGCCCGTGGAATGAGTGTTGAGCGGCGTTTAGACGAATTGGGGATCACGCTGCCCGAGGTGGCGGTGCCCGTAGCGAATTACGTGCCCGCGATCCGCAGCGGGAACTATATCTACACCTCCGGGCAGCTCCCGCTCGTCGGTGGCGAGTTGACGGCGACGGGTCAGTTAGGCTCCGGGGCCTCTGTTGACGAGGCCGCAGCTGCTGCCCGTACTTGTGCCCTCAATGCGATCGCGGCTGCAGCCGCGGTTGCCGGCGGAGTGGACAATCTCGCACGTGCCGTGAAGGTCACGGGCTTCGTCTCCTCCGCAGCGGACTTTTTCTCGCACCCGCAGGTCGTTAACGGAGCATCCGACCTGCTTGCCGAGGTGTTCGGTTCCCCGCACGCGCGTTCCGCGGTGGGCGTGGCTGCGCTGCCCCTGGATGCTTCTGTTGAAGTCGAAGTTGTTTTCGAACTTGCCTAACGGCGGCTCGTAGCTCGCATAAAGGGCGGGTTCGCACATAGAAATTGCCCTGAGGCGATGGTCATCACCGCCTCAGGGCAAATCTATGCCTTCCGCGGGCCGGGCAACCCGCCCGCAAGAAGGCAAAGTGGCAGGCGCGTTAGCGCGCGCGCCGGCGGAGTTTGGGAATGTCGAGCAGGATCACTGAACGGCCATCCAATTGAAGCCATCCGCGGGAGGAGAACTCTGCCAACGCCTTGTTCACGGTTTCCCGAGTGGCGCCGACCAGTTGCGCGAGTTCCTCTTGGGTCAGGTCATGGGTGACCCGCAATCCGCGTTCGGTCTGCTGCCCGAAGCGGGCGCCGAGCTCCAGGAGTGAGCGGGCGACCCGGCCTGGCACGTCGGAGAAAATCAGATCCGAGACTTTATCGTTCGTGCGGCGCAGGCGAATTGCGAGCGAGCGCAACAAGTGCTGGGATATCTCGGGCCGGGCATCGAGCACGCGTAGGAGATCAGTGTGCTGGAGTTCCACCACCACCGTCTTTGCGAGAGCGGTAGCCGTGGCCGTCCGCGGGCCCGGGTCGTAGAGCGAGACTTCGCCGAGGATCTCGCCAGGGCCGAGAATGGCCAGGAGGTGCTCGCGACCGTCGGGTGCAGTGTGTCCTAATTTCACCTTGCCCGCTCCGATGACGTACAGCCGGTCACCGGGGGTGCCTTCACGGAAAATCTCTTCTCCACGGCGATAGGTGGACTCTT
>JAJYRV010000066.1 GCA_021793935.1 Actinomycetes bacterium
TAATACCGCGTCGCCGCCACCCCGGGTTTCCACGGTCGCCTCGGGGATCTCGGAGAGCGGCTCGATCGTTGCGGTCCACTCGCCCTCGGCGTTGATCTCGAACTTCCCGGCGGGGGGCCCTTGGAAGTTCACCGGCCGAACGCCCTCGTAGGAGAAGAAACTGCTGGTGAGGTAGGCGATGTAGTCCCCTTCAGCGGTGTAACTCGTGGCCTGAAACAGCCCGCTGTCATCGTGGGTGAAGCGGACGATGGCCGGAGAAGAATCGGGGATCTCGAATTCGACGGTCTCGCTACCGGTGCCTGCGAGTTCGATCGGGTCCCAGGA
Source organism: Actinomycetes bacterium (assembly GCA_021793935.1). Next base: position 325 of record JAJYRV010000066.1, read on the forward strand.
TTCCGATTCCTCACCCGGGCCGCGGGCGGGCGCCGGTTGCTTCGCATCACCCCCTTTGGCACGGTCCCGTTCAGTCGGCGCAGGCGCATTCGCGGATGGACTGTTTCCGCCGGAGTCACCGCCGAGGTCGCAGCCGCCGAGCACAGCGATGAGGGCGAGGGCGAGGGAGCCGGCTGCGGCTCTGCGGCGAGATTTTATGCGCATCTTGAAATGCTATCGATGAGCACGGATGCGGCCGTACCAGCCGCGCCGCGCGCGGCGCCAGTTATGCGCCCTCGATCGTGCTCTCGTTCAGGGGAAGGAAGGGCTCAAGCCACGGGAACACGTACTCGAACAGCGCGTACACGATCGCGGCGAGGAGAATGAGCACGATGAGAAGCTTCACGATCCACGGGCCGGGTAGTATCCGCCACAGAGCTCCGTACATTACAAGCTCCCTTCCGGAAGGTCAGCGGGTCGCCCGTCATCGGCGTCCGTCCAATAATCCAGTTCCGCGTGAACGATCCACCGTTCGCGGATCGACCACAGCGGGTGGCAGGTCGTCAGCGTCATCACCGAGGTCGAGGCCTCTTCCCCAGGATCGAACGGGTTCGGTGCGAGCACTTCGACTTGGTTGGGATACACGATCCGGTCCTCGGACACCCGGTAGACATAGAAATGGTCTTCGGTGCGCACGATGAGGGGATCGCCCTCCTCCAACTCTTCCACGTACCGGAACGGCTTCCCCTGAGACTGGCGGTGACCGGCGAGGGCGAAGTTCCCGATCTCCCCCGGCATCTGAGTCGATGGGTAGTGCCCGACGAAGCCGCCGTCAAGAATGTCCATGCCGGTTCCCTCGGCGATCGGCATCCGGTAATCCTCCCCCCAGCGGGGCACGTACAGCACCCCGAACTGCCCCTCACCGTGCGCCACGGGTGCTTCCCCGCGGTTCTCCTCAGCCACATCGGAGGAAACTTCCGGCAGCCTGGACTCGAACTGCTCGATGTGTTCGCTCGCCGCGCGCTGGCCGATAACGTCGGTGTAATACACCTGCCACACGACGAACAGCCCGATGAGCACGCCGGCGGTGATGAGGAGTTCGCCGATGAACCCGAGCAGGACGTTCCCCGCGGACGGGCGGGGCCGGGAATGCGTGGTGCGGCGCCGATGGCGGGTGGGCAGAGGGTCGGGGTGAGTAAGGGTGCTCATTCAATCCCCTCAGCGCCCGAAGGGCCGGGGTCGCTACCGTCGGGGGCGGGCGGTAGGGAGATCGGCTCTTCCCCGGGCAACGCGGCATAATTCATCGTGATGCTTCCCTCGTCGGCAGCGATGTGTAGATCCTCGATGGTATCCAGAGACCAGCCTAACTGTAGTGCCTCGACATAATCGAGATACGTCAAAATTTGGGGAGAACTCATCAACGAAGAGGTGAGTGCCCGTGGATCCCCGACGGCGCTGATCTCGTATGGCGGGGAATACACCGAGCTATCGATGAGGAGAACATTTCCCACGCAGCGGATGGCGGAGCTGCTCGTCACCCGGTGGCCCTGGACCGCCATCGCTTCCGCGCCGCCGGCCCATAAGGCGTTAATGACCGCCTCAAGGTCCTGCTGGTGCACGATGAGATCGTCGAACCCGACGCCCTCGGGAAGGGGATCGCGTGCGGGAGCGTCCCAGAGTTTGACGGTGACGCCCGGGCCCTCCACAGCCACGCGCCCGGCCGCGGGCTCGTCAATGCCCGCGGGGCTCGTGACCGTTTTCTGGTTCTGGATGAGGTCCGTGACCTCGGAACGCAGCTCCTCGACCTCTCTATTGGTCGCATCGAGCCGTTCCCGTTCGAGGTGAACGAGTTCGGCGAGGTTCTCCGGGCGGCGCTCGTCGGGCGCCGTTGCGAACAGGCTCGCATTCGTCGCGAACATCAGCCCCGCGATCAACCCGACGACGCCCGCGCTCCACCCCAGGGTGCGCGAGGGCGAAAATAGGAGATTTCGCGAGGAGGGGGCCATGGTCCGATTCTACGGTGCCGCGGGTGAGAAAACTTCATGGCCGGTTCGGAGTATCATGGCTGGCGAGTCGTTCAAGGAGTCCACATGCCGAAATCCCGGTCGCGCAAGAAGAAGCAGACCCCTGCACCCGTTTCCCACCAACCCGCGGCGAAGGAAGCCCCGAACCCGCAGTGGTGGGTGCCCGTGATGGTGACCCTGTTCCTTGTCGGGCTGGTGTACATCGTCGTGACTTATCTCTCCGGTTCGCAGTACCCGCTGCCGGGTATCGGCAACTGGAACCTCGGAGTCGGCTTCGCGATCATCATGGCGGGCTTCATCATGACGATGCGCTGGCGCTGACCGCGCCGCGCATCGCCGCCGGTGAGGATCAGCCCTCGCCGCCCCCATCGCCATTGCCCGGCGGAGTCTCATCCTCATCCTCGGGAGGCGTGGAAGTTTCCGTATCCGTGGGCTCGGGCTCGTCCGTTTCAGTCGGCTCGGGCTCGGGTTCCGGCTCGGGTTCCGCTTCCGCGATCTCCAGGGTGATCGTCTCGTTCCACGCGAGCAGCCCCTTCTGGGACTGGCTCAGCACCTCGCCCGGTTCGTAATCGTCTGGGGAGACCGGCGTGGTGTAGGTGTTGATCTGGATACCCCGGGGGATCGCCTCCCGCGCGTCGTCCAACTGTTCGCCCACGACGTCGGGAACCTCAACGAGGCCGGTCGCGAGGTAGATCGTGATCGTTTCGTCGGGCTTCACGCTCGCCCCATCCTCGGGGGAGGTTTTCGTGACCTCGTCCTTCTCCGTTCCGGCGACGTGTTCGGTCTCCCACACGAAGTTCTTGGGATCGAAGCCCTCGCCGATGAGAGCATCCTGGGCCCGGTCCTTCTTATACCCGGTGACATCGGGCATCACCAGCGTGTCGGGCCCGGCCGAGAAGGTGACGTTCACGGCGGTTTCTTCATCCACCATCGTGCCGGAATCCGGGTCCCACTCCAGAAGCCGCCCCTCCTCGACCTCGTCATCAGCCTTGGGGTCCTGGACCACCATCTCGAGCTGGGCCTCATCGAGGATGCGGCGCACCTCATCCTCGGTCATTCCCTGCTCGAGCTCGGGAACGGCCACTTGCTCAGGCTCCTCCACGGGCGGTTCCTTATTGAGCAGCACGTAGAGGAGGATCCCCCCACCCACGAGCAGCGCGACGAGGAGGATCCAGATCCACGCCTTCGAACGCTGCGGATCCTCTTCCTCCTCCATCTCATCGATCGCCGGGAAGCCTTCGGTACCGTTCGCGGCGCCGGAGGGCGGGAACGGGCTTTGGCCGCCGAGTACCTGGGTCGCGGCGACGGGGGCGGCGACCGCGGGGGCAGTGACGAGTCCCGAACGGGCCGCCGCCTCAAGGTCGGAACGGAACGCCGCGGCCGAGGAGTACCGTTCGTCGCGGTCCTTTGCGAGGGCCTTCATCGCGATTCGATCCAGCGCCTCAGGCACGTCGGGCGCGATGGAGGAGGGCACCGGTGCGTGCTCACCTACGTGTTGATAGGCGACGGCGACGGCGGAGTCGCCCGTGAAGGGTGGTTTTCCGGTGAGTAGTTCGTACAGCAGGCAGCCGGTGGAGTACAGGTCGGAGCGGGCATCGACCGCTTCGCCGCGCGCCTGCTCGGGAGAGAGGTACTGGGCGGTGCCCACGACCGCCTGCGTTTGCGTCATCGTCGAGGAGGTGTCGGTCAGCACCCGTGCGATACCGAAGTCCATCACCTTGATCGCGCCGGTGGGCGTGAGCATGACGTTCGCGGGTTTGATGTCCCGGTGCACGATCCCCGAGTGGTGGGAGTACTCGAGGGCGTTGAGCACGCCGATGGTGATCTCGATCGCCTCATCGATGGGCAGGGCAGCCCCGTCCCGGACGAGGTCCCGGACCGTGTGTCCCTCCACGTACTCCATGATGATGTACGGGATCCGGTACACGGTGCCATCGGCGCCGGTGATCGTCTCCTCACCGGAGTCGTACACCGAGACGATCGAGGGGTGGTTCAGCGACGCCGCGGATTGTGCTTCGCGGCGGAACCGGGCTTGGAAGGTGGGGTCGGACATGAGGTCAGTGCGCAGAGCTTTGATCGCCACCGTCCGGCCGAGGCGAGTATCGCGGCCGATGTGAACCTCGGCCATGCCACCACGGCCGATGAGTTCCCCGACCTCATATCGCCCCGCAAAAACGCGAGGTAATTCTTCAGCCACCTATCGGCCTTTCACTCATTATCGAACTACTACTATCTACCACGATTGGCCCAGCGCTGTGCTCCAGCCTAGTCAGCCCAGGGGTCAGCATAAGGGCAATGGCGAGCGCTGTTGCACCAGATTTCCACGGCGGCCAGCGCCGAAGCGAACGGCGAGTCACCCCCGCGATCGGGGTGCTCGGGTTGTTCGCGGAGGTTTCGGATCCCCCGGGTTCCTCGCGGCGGTCCTCGCCGCGGTGGATGGCGCGTTCTGAGCCGTAGATCCCCCCGATGGGTTGCCAGTTCACGGCCGGTGTCGCTTTCGTGACGGCGGCGGGCGGGCGCACCGGCACGTTCGTCTTGATCTCCACCGGGCCGGTCGGCTCCAACGGGCGCGGGGAACCGTCCCCGGCCTCCTCACCGCGCTCGGCGGCGTGCCCGGTGCCCACCTCGGCCTCCGCGGAGCCCGGGATGCCGGGTTCGTGGGGAGCGCGGTCCCGGGTCGCGCCCAGTTCTCCGGGCGGGTTCTGCTCCGGGCGATCCGGTGCGGGCCCGGCCGGCGCCCCGGCGGCGTTGCGGGAGGCGGTCTCATCCGCGCGCGGGGCGGGCGGGTGGGGGCCACCGTCGGAACTCGTGGGCGGGTCGAGGTGGGGGAGGAGTTCCTCGATGATCCGGGCGAGCGAGGCCGCCGAACGAGGGCGGTCCTCGGGATCCTTGGCGAGCATCGACATGATGATCCCGCGCACCCGACGGTCGATGTGCGTGGGCATCGGCGGCACGGGCTGGTTCACGTGGGCGAACGCGATATCCACCTGCGTCTTGCCGGTGAACGGGCGTTTGCCCACGAGCGCCTCATAACCGATCACCCCGAGCGCGTAGATGTCGCCGAGGCCCGTCGCGGCCTTCCCCATCGCCTGCTCCGGGGGGAGATATTGCGCGGTGCCCATCACCATCCCGGCCGCGGTCATCGGTGCTTGGTTCGCGCCGATCGCGATCCCGAAGTCGGTGATCTTCACGTACCCGTCGGGTGTGATGAGCAGGTTCGCGGGTTTGACGTCCCGGTGCACGACCCCGCCCATGTGCGCGGTGTGCAGCCCCCGCGCGGTCTGCGCGAGGATCGGCAACACCTGCAGCGGATCGAGGGGGCCTTCGCGGGCGAGGAGATCGGAGAACGGTTCGCCGACGACGAGTTCCATGATGAGGAACCCCGAGCCTTCCTGCTCGCCGTAGTCGTACATCACCGCGATGTTCTGGTGCGATAACCCGGCGGAGTTGCGCGCCTCGGCGCGCAGGCGCTCGAGGAACGCGGTATCGCCGGCGAATTCTGGCCGCAGCACTTTCGCCGCGACCCGCCGGCCGAGGTGCTCATCCTCCGCGACCCACACTTCGCCCATGCCGCCGACGGCGATGAGTTCCACGAGCCGGTACCGGTTGCCGAGCACGAGGTCTACTTCCGGTTTCACTCGATCACCGCCTCCATGACCGCTTTCGCGATCGGTGCGGCGACCTTCGCCCCGGTTGCTTCGCTGCCGAGCGAGCCCCCGTTTTCGACGACGACGGCGACGGCCACCTGGGGGTCGTCGGCCGGGGCGAAGGCGGTGAACCACGCGTGCTGGGCGTTCTCGTTGCCCGTCTCGGCCGTGCCCGTCTTGCCCGCGACCTTCGTGCCCGAGATCTGCGCAGGCGTGCCGGTGCCCTCGTTGACGACGTCGATCATCATCTCCGTCATCGTGTCCGCGGTCGCGGGGGAGATGGGGCGGGAGAATTCCTCCGGGGTCGCCGAGTACGTCACCCGCAGGTCCGATCCGCGTTGGGTCGCGACGAGGTAGGGGGTCATGAGCACCCCGTCGTTCGCGACGGCGGCGGAGACCATCGCCATCTGCAGGGGGGTGGTGCGTACGTCGTACTGCCCGATCGCGGTCATCGCGACCTGCGGATCGTCCTGCGGATCACCGAACCGGGAGGGGGTGGTGCGCAGGGGGATGGACAGGTCCTGGCCGAAACCGAACGCCTCGGCCTGTTCCCGCAGTTCGTCGGCCCCGAACTCCATCGCGAGTTTCGCGAACGGCGTGTTGCAGGAAACGGTCAGCGCGTGGCCGAGGGTGGCTTCCTCGTTGTTGCCGCACGCGAGCCCGCCGGGGTTCTGGATCTGCCGGTCCGTGCCGGGCAGGTCGAGGCGGGTGGGGGCGTCGACGACCGTGTCGGCGTCGTACTCGCCCGATTCCAGCAGCATCGCGAGGTCGATGAGTTTGAACGTCGATCCCGGTGGGTATTGATCCCCGCCGATCGCGCGGTTGACCATCGGCCGATCGGAGCGTTCCTGCAGTTCGGCGTAGTCGGCGTTCACCTGTTTGGTGTCGTGGCTCGCGAGGACGTTCGGGTCGTACGACGGCGTGGAGACCAGCGCGAGGATCTCGCCGGTCGTGGGGTCGAGCGCGACGGCGGCGCCGCGTTGGTCACCGAAGGCGTCCTTCGCCGCCCGCTGGGCCTCGGGGTCGAGGGTGAGCTCGACGGTGCCCCCGCGCTGTTCCCCGCCGGTGACCAGGGTGCGGATGCGCGACCACAGGAGCGAATCGTCGGAGCCGTTGAGCACGTCGTTCTTCGCCAGTTCCATCCCGGTCGCCTGGAAGACGACGGAGAAGAACCCGGTCACCGGTGCGTACAGCTCCCCGTCGGAATACTCGCGCTGGAACTTGAACGGGTCCTTCACCTTCTCCGAGTAGGCGATCGGTTGCCCGTCGACGACAATCGGCCCGCGGTCCCGCCCGTACTCGTGGTACACGGTGCGGGTGTTGCGGGAATCGGCGTTGAGGTCGCCGGCCTGGCCGTACTGCACCCAGGTCGTTTGCGCCATGAGCGCGAGGAACATGATCATCACGAGGAGGCCGATGCGGCGAATGGGGGTATTCACGAGGCGCCCCCATCGTCGTCGGACCCCGGATCGGCCGCGGGCGGGATCTCCGCGGTGTCATCGCCCCGGCTGCGCGGTGCGCGACCGGTGATGTGTTCTGATTCCGCCTCCTGCAACATGCTCACCGCGATGAGGCCGGTCTCCTGGGAGACCGCCTGGACCGGCGCGGGCCGACGGGCGCCGTCGGACATCCGGATGAGCAGGGCGATCATCACCCAGTTCGTCACGAGCGAGGTGCCCCCCGCCGCGGCGAACGGCAACGTGAGCCCGGTGAGTGGGATGAGGCGGGTGACCCCGCCGACGACGACGAACACCTGGAACGCGATGGAGAACCCGATCCCGGTGGCGAGGAGTTTGCCGAAACCATCGCGCACCCCGATCCCGGCGCGCAGGCACCGGTGCACGAGGAGCACGTACATCATGAGGATGGCGATGAGCCCGGTGAGCCCGAGCTCCTCACCGAGGGAGGTGAAGATGAAGTCGGAGTTGGAGTAGGGAACGAGGAGGGGATACCCGTTACCCAGGCCGGTTCCGAACAGCCCGCCGGAGGCGAGCCCGAACAGTCCGTTGACGAGCTGGTAGGAGCCGCCGGGGGAACGGGCGTAGGCCTCCTGGCTCATCGCGTCGAGCCAGATATCGAAGCGGGCGGCGACGTGGCCGAAGCTGTTGACGGCGATGAACACCCCGATGGCGAACATCGCGAGGCCAAGGATGATCCAGCTCGTGCGTTCGGTGGCGACGTAGAGCATCGCGACGAACAGCCCGAAGAACAGCAGCGAGGTGCCCAGGTCGCGTTGGGAGACGAGCACGAGGATACACGCGGCCCACACGGCGATGAGCGGGCCGAAATCGACGATCCGGGGGAATTGGATGCCGAGGAACTTCGGGCCGGCGAGGGTGAGCCGGTCCCGGTGGGTCACGAGGTAGCCGGCGAAGAAGATCGCGAGCAGGATCTTGGAGAGCTCCGCGGGCTGGAACTGCACCGAGCCGATCCCGACCCACAGCCGCGCGCCGTTGATCGTGCGCCCGATCCCGGGCAGGAGCGGAGAGAGCAGGAGGATGATCCCGGCGGTCGCGGCGAGGTAGGGCAGCCGCCGCAGCCCGCGGTGATCGCGGACGACGAACAGGGTGACGATCGCCCCGACGATCCCGATGACCATCCATAACAGCTGCCGGTCGGCGACCGTGGAGGGGTTGCCCCGGGCGATCTCGGCGAGGTCGATCCGGTAGATCATCACGATCCCGATCCCGTTGAGGGCGGTGACGATCGGCAGGATCAGGGGGTCGGCGTGCGGCGCGATGAACCGGATGACGAGGTGCAGC